>CBDTXT010000149.1:0-7116 GCA_965364465.1 uncultured Chromatiaceae bacterium | reverse complement strand
CGCTTGCCACCGGTGAATCGCTTGCCACCGGGTTCGCGCTGCAGCAGGCCTTCGTCCTCGAGCTGCTGGCAGATGCGGTGGACGGTCGCCTTCGGCAGATCGAGTTCCTCGGCCAGGTAGGCGCTGGACAATGGCCGGTCGGCCTGGACGATCGTTTCCACGATGGTGAAACCACGGATCAGCGTGGACTGGGTACCCCCGTCTTTCATACTCGTTGCAATCCCTGTTGCTCGTGCGTCGCTGCTGCGGAAGGTCCACGGCGACCCTCCGCGCGGGCTGCGGTGGGTGAGAATACCGCGCCCAACAACGACACTAAATATAACCATAAAAGATACAAAAGATCTTGATTTTCACAAAATCTAAGGGATCTAGTCGAAAATTCGAAAAAAACGAGACGTCTGAGGCATGCGCGGAGCCGGCGAACCGGCCTTCTTTGTGGCGGCGGGGCGTTACGGATTCGGCAGTGTGCCTCAAGGCATTTGCAACGATCGAAGATGTAGCTTTCCTGAGGTACTGGCGAATGTCTTACGGCGGCAAAGAAACGATTGATCCTGAAAATACCCCAAAATATTGTTATCAGAGTCTCTTGACATTAAAATTGAGACGGTTAATCTCAAAATAGTGTGCAGAGTCCCGGTCCCGTCAAGGGGCCGTATTTTTTCAGATGAGGAGAGACCCCGATGGCTCGAATGACTCCGAGTGAAGCGTTTGTCGAAACCCTAGCCGCCAATGGCGTGACCGACATGTTCGGCATCATGGGCTCCGCCTTCATGGACGCAATGGACATCTTTGCCCCCGCGGGCATCCGCCTGATCCCGGTGGTGCACGAGCAGGGCGCCACGCACATGGCCGATGGCTACTCGCGTGTCAGCGGGCGGCACGGCGTAACCATCGGCCAGAACGGTCCTGGGATCAGCAACTGCGTCACGGCGATAGCGGCCGCCTACTGGGCGCACAGTCCGGTGGTCATCGTGACGCCGGAGGCCGGCACCATGGGCATCGGCTTGGGTGGTTTCCAGGAAGCCAACCAGTTGCCGATGTTTCAGGAGTTCACGAAATATCAGGGGCACGTCTGCAACCCGGCGCGCATGGCCGAGTTTACCGGGCGCTGCTTCGATCGCGCGATGTCCGAGATGGGACCGACCCAGCTCAACATCCCGCGCGACTATTTTTACGGCGATATCGATGTCGAGATCCCGCAGCCGCAGCGCCTGGACCGCGGTCCAGGCGGCGAGCAAAGTCTGGCCGCGGCGGCCGACCTGCTCTCCAAGGCGCAGTTCCCGGTCATCATCTCCGGCGGCGGTGTCGTGATGGCTGACGCAGTCGATGAGTGCAAGGTGCTGGCTGAGCGCCTCGGTGCACCGGTGGTGAACAGCTATCTGCATAACGACTCTTTCCCGGCCAGCCATCCCTTGTGGTGCGGTCCGCTGGGATACCAGGGTTCGAAGGCGGCGATGAAACTTATCGCCAAGGCCGATGTGGTACTCGCTCTGGGATCGCGTCTCGGTCCATTCGGCACCCTGCCGCAGCACGGCATGGACTATTGGCCGAAGGATGCCAAGATCATCCAGGTGGACGCAGACCATAAGATGCTGGGTCTCGTGAAAAAGATCTCGGTCGGTATTTGTGGCGATGCGGGCGCGTCTGCCAAGGCGCTGAGTGCTCGGTTGGCCGAACGTACCCTGGCCTGCGACGCGACGCGCGATGCACGCGCCGAGGAGATTCAGGCAGAGAAGAAGGCCTGGGAGCGGGAGCTGGACGAATGGACCCACGAAAAAGACCCGTTCAGCCTTGACATGATCGCCGAGCAAGCGACGGAGCAGGGCAACTATCTGCATCCGCGCCAGGTGCTGCGTGAGCTGGAAAAGGCCATGCCAGCGGATGTCATGGTCTCGACCGACATCGGAAACATCAACTCGGTCGCGAACAGTTACCTGCGATTCGAGCGCCCGCGGAGTTTCTTCGCCGCAATGAGCTGGGGCAACTGCGGCTACGCCTTTCCGACTATCATCGGCGCCAAGGTCGCGGCGCCGGATCGCCCAGCCGTTTCTTACGCGGGTGACGGCGCCTGGGGTATGAGCATGCAGGAGACACTGACCTGTGTGCGCCACAATATTCCGGTGACAGCGGTCGTGTTCCACAACCGGCAGTGGGGTGCGGAGAAGAAGAACCAGGTCGATTTTTATGATCGCCGGTTTGTTGCGGCGGAACTCGAGAACGAGAGCTGGGCCAAGATCGCACAGGCGATGGGCGCCGAGGGTATTCGTGTCGACCGCCTCGAAGACGTCGGTCCCGCGCTGCAAAAGGCGGTCGATATGCAGATGAATGAGGGCAAGACCTGTATTGTCGAGATCATGTGTACCCGGGAGCTGGGCGATCCGTTCCGCCGTGACGCGTTGAGCAAACCGGTCCGCTACCTGGAGAAGTACAAAGACTACGTTTGAGCCACTTGCCACCGCCTTCGTCCATCTTCTGGAGGAAGGCGGTTTCGGGGACTCCCTCCCCCCGGAGAGTTCCGGTGCTTTTTCGCGGATGGAAGTTGACGGACGGGTTTCGCCCGGGCTCGAACTGAAAAAGGAGGTGTGTCTTGGATGCCGGGGTGCTGATCCTTAATGCTGGTTCATCAAGCCTCAAGTTTGCCGTTTTCAAGGTCGGGGAAGACGCTCCCACGTTTGAGGTCGTTGCACGGGGTCAAGTCTCCGGGATCGGTTCGCATCCCGCCTTCACAGCGACGGCGGCTGCCACCGGTCGTGAGATCGCGTCGGAACACCTTCGCGAGATACGTAGCCATCGGCAGGCCATTGCGCACGCGCTGAACTGGGTCGGGGAGAACGTAAAGACGCTGCGCTTGATCGGCATCGGACATCGCGTCGTACACGGTGGTCCCGCTCGCCGTCGGCCGGCCCTGATAACGCCAGGGCTGTTGCAGGAGCTCGAAGCGCTGTGCCCGCTGGCGCCCCACCATCAGCCGCACAATCTGGCGGCGATCCGCGCGGTTGCCGCGACTGCGCCGGACTTGCCGCAGGTTGCCTGTTTCGATACCGCATTCCATGCGACCCAGCACAAGGTCGCCAGAATGCTTCCCTTGCCGGCCTCGCTGCGTGACAAGGGTATGCAGCGATACGGGTTTCACGGTCTTTCCTACGAGTTCATCACGCAGTCCTTGCCGTCTTACAATGGTGGATCCTTGCCGCAACGGTTGATCGTTGCTCATCTTGGCAACGGGGCGAGTCTGTGTGCGATCCGGGACGGGCACTCCGTAGCCACGTCGATGGGTTTTTCGACACTCGACGGCCTCCTAATGGGGACCCGCTGCGGAAGCATCGACCCGGGGGTGCTGCTGCATCTGATGCGCGAGCAGGAGATGGATGAGAAGGCGTTATCCCAGTTGTTGTACAACGAGAGCGGGCTGCTGGGTGTGTCCGGTATCAGTGCCAATATGCAGGTGTTGCTCGACAGCGACGCGCCGGCAGCAACCGAGGCCGTGCAGCTGTTCTGTTACACCCTGGTCAGGGCAATCGGTTCCATGGCAGCGGCACTGCAAGGTGTGGATGGATTGGTTTTTACCGGTGGCATCGGCGAACATGCGGGCAGGGTCCGCGAGCAGGTCTGCGCCCAGCTGGGGTGGCTGGGGGTCGACTTCGATGCGGCTGCCAATGCGGCGGGTGGGTCACGGATTTCATCGCCGGATAGTGACGTCAAGGTATGGGTCATCCCCACCGACGAGGAGTTGGTGATCGCGATGCATACCACCGCACTGGTCAGGCAACAGACTGCGCCGGCGAGCGACAGCGGGTGATTGCAGAGGCATCGGAACAGAAGGGCGAACGCAGCATAGAGGGGCTCCCGTCCATCATGTCCGCACAGGCGGTTTTGCAGACCGCGCGGACCGCGAGGCTGTTGCCGACGGGGTCTCGATGATGGCGCCGGCATCTTCAAGGATCATGTCTGATGCCTTTTCCGCAATCATGATGGTCGGCGCGTTGGTATTCCCGGAAACGATCTCCGGCATCACTGAGGCATCCACGATGCGCAAGTCGCGGATGCCGTGAACACGCAGACGCGCGTCGACCACGGCCATGTCGTCCTGGCCCATCTTGCAGGTGCTGGTCGGATGATAGATCGTCTGGCTGTAGCGGCGAGCCGCATCGAGCAGTTCGGCATCGCTCCGGTACCGATAGCCGGGTACGTATTCGTCGATGATGTGCTGCGATAAGGCGGGCGCCGCAGCAATACGTCGCGCAACTTTTATCCCGTCGACGGCGACCCGTCGGTCGCGTTCGTCCGAAAGGTAGTTCGGATGAATCGCCGGGTGTTCCAACGGGTCTCTCGACCTGATCGCCAGATGGCCGCGGCTGTACGGTCGAAGTTGGCATACTGAGGCGGTGAACGCAGAAAATTTGTGGGCTCCGTCCCCCGGTTTGTCTGCACTCAGCGGCTGCATGTGGAACTGGATGTCGGGGCGTTCCAACTCCGGCTGCGACCTGGTGAATATCGCGACCTGGCTAGCCGCCAACGTCAGGGGGCCGGTCCGATTCAGCAGATACTGCAGGCCGACCCAGCCGCGTTTGAAGATGTTGTTGACCTCGTCGTTGAGCGTCCGCTGGCTGGTCTTGTAGACCAGGCGAACCTGCAGGTGATCCTGCAGATTCTGGCCGACGCCGGGCAGGTCTGCGATCAGTGGTATGCCGACCTTGTCCATTAAGGATTTGGCACCGATGCCCGACAGCTGCAGGATTTGAGGTGAGCCGATTGCGCCGGCGCACAGAATCACCTCGCGCTGGGCGTGCGCCTGCTGCAGCTTTCCGCGTCTCAGATACTCGACGCCCACGGCGCTGCGGTCCTCGAACAGGACCCGTGTCGTGTGGGCCCTGGTCAGTAGCGTCAGGTTGGCGCGCTTTCGCGCCGGGCGCAGGAAACCTTTGGCAGTGCTCCAGCGAAAGCCTTTGTAGGCGGTCTGCTGGAAATAGCCAACGCCCTCCTGCCAAGCGCCGTTGTAGTCCTCGTTGAAAGGGATGCCGACTTGCGTGGCCGCCTCGATGAAATAGTCGGCAATGGGTCGGCGCAAACGCAGGTCTGAAACCTTCAGCGGACCGCCGACGCCATGGTAGTCGTCCGCACCGCGTTCCTGGTCTTCCGATTTCTTGAAGTAGGGGAGCACCTCGTCGAATGACCACCCCTCGTTGCCCAGCGCGGCCCAGCGATCATAATCTTGTGGTTGTCCCCGAACGTACAGCAATCCGTTCAGCGAGCTGGAACCACCGAGCACCTTGCCGCGCGGCCACTGCAGGCGGCGGGATGCGATACCCTCATCCGGCTCGGTCACGTAGCACCAGTCGGTCGCCGGGTTGTGCATGGTCTTGAAGTAGCCGACAGGGATATGGATCCACGGATTCATGTCAGAACCACCGGCCTCGATCAGCAGGACGCGATTGGCGGGATCCGCCGACAATCGATTGGCCAGCACGCAGCCTGCGGACCCTGCGCCGACGATGATGTAGTCGTAGTCCTGATCGGGAGCCTTCATTGCTTGATCTCTGCGCGGGGCGCGATCGCGGTCATCCGCGCGTCGCCGCGGCGCGATGGACACCCCGTATTGGCTAATTAATGAGCCCTATCGTATCATTTTTCTTCAGTGATGCGATTATAGCGGGAGTGATGTGCATAATTCGAACAAACAGCTGTGGGCCGTACGCTGTCTTCTGGCATCCGGCGCTAGCGTTGTCGAGGCCGTTTGGCACGTGACCGGAACGGGGTCGCGAACGCGGCCGGGACGCGCGGCCGATCTGCGATGCGCTGTCGGGTACTGGCAACAGACTGCGAGTAAGGACCGCCGGCAGCAGTTCGAACCACGTAAACCGGAAATCAAAAAATGACGGCCGAGAGACGAGCTCACCCCACCATCCTCCGCGGCCTCATCGTGTTGGAAAAGGTCGTTCAGGCACAGCGCCCGGTCTCCGCGAAGGAACTCGTCGAAGAACTCGAACTGCCCAAGCCCACGGTGAACCGCATTTTGCAGCAACTCGAGGAGGAGGGTCTGCTGCAACGGGAGCCGGTCAACCGGCGTTATCTGCCTGGCTGGCGTACGCGGGCGATCGCACTTGATGTGATGACCAACGAGGCGCTCGGCGCACCGCGCCACGCGATCCTCAGGTCCCTGTCCGAGGAAATCGGCGAGACCTGCAACTGCACGATGCTGGACGGTGATCACACGGTCTACTTCGATCGCGTGGAGGCGAACTGGCCGTTCCGTATTCAGTTGCCGGTGGGATCGCAGTTGCCGCTGCACTGCACGGCGAGCGGCAAGCTGTTTCTCGCCTATATGGAGTCCCGGCAAAGGCAACGCCTGCTCGGTGCGGCGCCCCTCAAGCGTTTTACCGATCGCACCATCACCGACATCGAACAGATATCGACCGAGCTGAAACGCATTGAGAAAGAGGGCATAGGGGCGGACGATGAAGAGTTCATGGCCGGCATGGCCGCAGTGGCGGTGCCGGTGTTCACCCCTGCGAACTCGATCTGCTTCACTGTGGCTGTGCATGCCCCTGCAGTTCGGAAACCGCTTGCGGCTTTGCGTCAGTACGTGCCGGCGCTGCGCCACGCGGCTGCTGCGATGGCGGCGACCTACTGCGACGCCGAAGACGCCTGATTTCCCGGAAAATTACCGGCGACCGGCGGAGGCGGGCGCATAGCCTCGTACTTGCGCGACCACAGCAGGCACGGTTCACGGGGGCATTCGGAATACACCTGAGTTCGCCATGGATACAGCCGTTGTGTCCGAGTCTTATATAAGACTACTTGACTAATTGCGTTGCTCCTCTAGGCTTGGATGTGACTCGGTGCACTGCAAGATCCTTGTCCTGTTGCGACAAAAAGGCCAGAAAAAGCAAAAAATGATTCACTTTGACTCATTTTAGCTATAGTTCGGGAACGGCTGTGGACGTCGGGTGGAGACCGGTGGCCTTGGGCAATCTAGATGACGAGGGCAAGACCTGCATCGTCGAGATAACGTGTACGCGCGAGCTGGGCGACCACTTCCCCCGCGACGCACTCACCAAGCCGGTCCGTCTGCTGGAGAAGTACAAGGACTAGGTTTGATACGCCAGTAGGTTGAGC
>CBDTXT010000148.1:0-7162 GCA_965364465.1 uncultured Chromatiaceae bacterium | reverse complement strand
TTACAGACGGCGAGGCCGCGGTGTGCCCCGTCAAGCGCTGCACTGCCCCATCCGAACCGTTGCGCGACCGCATCGAGCACTGCGGGACGTCGAGTTCGGCCCAGGCACGCCACACAGAGTCGCCGCCATCGGGGGACAGGCCCTCGATGGTCGTCACCTTCTGCGTTTTGTCGACCGCCGAGACCGGGACGACGCAGGCGCGCACCGGGTTGCCAAAACGCCCCCAAGCTCTCAACCATAGGCAGCCCACACGCAGCGGGAGCGGCGGGTTGTCCGCCGTTTTTCACGGCTAGTTTTTGGGGCGGTCTGTTGCGCAGACCGGGCCGCCGGTTGGTGCTAAGCTGTGCCGGCCGGGAGCACCCACGCGGTGCGCCGGCAAGGTCCAAGTTCGGTGACAACAACATCAGCGAGGTGATCAACATGGCAGACCGTCAGCAGATCCAGGATGAGATGAGCAAGGAACTCGAGCAGGGCCAGAGCAAGGTCGACGAGATCAAGGCCAAGATGGGAGAGTACGGTGCGGAGGCATCGGAGGAGATGCACGAACTGCTCGCCAAGGCGGAGGCCAATCTGGAGGCGGGCCGGGCGAAGTTCAACGAGCTGGCCGCGGCTTCCGATGACAAGTTCGACGAGCTTTGGGCCGATTCAAAGGACAACTGGAACAAGGTGGCGGGCGAGATGCGAAGCGGCTGGGTAAGCCTGTCGGACAAGGTCAAGAGTTTCTTCTCCTGAACGCGTGAGCGCGGCGCTGCGAAGCCGCCCCGGGCGGGGCGACGCAGGCCCGGCGCGGCTCGAGGCAGACGTCGTCAACACAAGCCAAACGGAGTCCCGATATGGTCACCTATCTTTACTGGACGCTAGTCATCATCGCCGCCCTTGTCGTGCTGCTGGCCGGCATGAAGATGGATCGTTTGAAGCTCGGCTTGCTGGTCGCGGCGATCGTGGCGGCGATCGGCTGGGCCGCCTACCATTTTTACTTCCAGCAGATCTTCGTGAAGCGCTGGGGCGGTGTGATGTCCATCAGCGTGCCGCGGGGTCAGTACCACATCGCGACGACCTGGAAGGACGACAATCTCTGGGTCGAGAACTATGACCCGGAAACCAACCGCTGCGTGTTCAGCGAGTATTCCAAGGGAAACCTGCTGCAGGGTCGCGTGACGATAAAGAACTGCAACCCGATAGCGCTCGGGGCCAGCGGCTTTTCACCACCGGCCGCGGCGCCCGGGCCGGCGCAGCCGTGAGTCTGGCCGGATGCGGTAGAAAGCGCGGTTGCCCGCCAGATTTGCTAATCTCGGGTGAATACAGGCAACGCGAGATGACCCGGGCATATGCCGGGTCTGATCGCGGCGGTACGGCGATCCGCCGTCGGGAGGAGACGTGAAAAAGGTCCGTGAACTGCTGCAGGACAAGGGGACCGAGGTCTGGTCCATCGCGCCCGAGGCCAGCGTGTTCGATGCGCTGGCGCTGATGGCGGAAAAGAACATCGGGGCCGTGCTGGTGCTCGACCAGGGCCAATTGATCGGCGTGCTGTCGGAGCGCGACTACACCCGCAACGTGGTGTTACAGGGACGCACCGCGAAGGACACGCGGGTGCGCGAGATCATGAGCAGCCGGCCGGTGTGCGTCGGGCCGGGGCAGACGGTCGAGGAATGTCTGGCATTGATGACGGACAAACGGGTGCGTCACCTGCCGGTGATCGAGGGCGGCCGCGTGCTGGGCCTGGTCTCGATCGGGGATGCGGTCAAGGCGATCATCTCCGAGCAGCAGTTCATTATCGAACAGCTGGAGCAATACATCAGCAGTTGACGCGGCCGTGACTCACAGCGGCTGCAGCGGTCCAAACACCGACCAGCCGGTGGCGCGTACAAGTTCCTCGAAGGCCTTCGAGGCCAGCAGTGAGTTGCCCTTCTCGTCGAGACCGGGGCACCAGGCGGCGACCGACGCGATGCCCGGTACGATCCCGAGGATCCCGCCGCCCACACCGCTCTTTGCCGGTATGCCGATGCGGAATGCGAATTCGCCGGACGCATCGTACTGGCCGCAGGTCACCATCAGCGCATTGATGCGACGCGCGCGCTCCGGCGTGACCGTGGGGTCTTCGCCGCCGATCGGCTGTCCGGCGGCGGCCAGGTAGCGCCCTGCGGCGGCCAACTGGCGACACGACATCGCGATGCCGCACTGGTTGAAGTAGACGGTCAGCACCTCCTCGACCGGGCTTTTCAGATTGCCCTCGGCAGACATCAGATGGGCCAGCGCACGGTTGCGCGCGCCGGTGCGCATTTCCGAGCTGGCGACGTCCGGGTCGATCGCAATCGTGTCGTCGCCAGCGAGGCGCTGACAAAGCTGAAGGATCTCGTCGATCGCTTCCTGCGGCTTGCGGCCCGCGAGCACAACGTCGGCCACGACGATCGCGCCGGGGTTGATGAACGGGTTGCGCGGCACGCCGTGGTCGTATTCGAGCTGAACGATGGAATTGAAGGGGTCGCCCGACGGCTCGCGGCCGACCCGTTGCCACAGCGTCGCACCGGCCTTTTCCAGCGCCAGGGTCAGGCTGAACACCTTGGAAATGCTCTGGATCGAGAAGGGTTGGTCAGCGTCACCGGCGACCGCGGCCTCCCCCTCGATCGGTACGATCGCGATGCCGAACCGGTTCAGGTCGACCTTCGATAGCTCGGGGATGTAGTCCGCGACCTTGCCACGTTCGGACTCGCCGACCATGCGGGCCGCGATGCTGTCCGCGATCGTCTGCAGATCGAGCTCGTTGTGCGCGATTTTGCCCTTCTTGCCCATGGTGTCATTCCCAGATCTTGTGATCGACCTTGTCGCCCAACTCGGGGAAGTTTCGCGAGCGGAAGCGCGGTTCCTGTCCGGCATCGCGCTGGCGCATGTAGTCGCGCGTCAACTTGATCACGAGACCCGACAGCAACAGCACCGCGATCAGGTTGATCACGGCCATCAGACCCATCGCCGCGTCGGCGACGCTGAACACCGTCGACACGCTCTGCAGCGCGCCCCAGACCACCATCCCGAGGCAGGCCAGGCGCAGCAGCGTGATCTGCAGGGTGCCTTCGAGGCCGAGGAAGGTCATCGCATTTTCGGCGTAGGAATAGTTGCCGAGTATCGAGGTGAAGGCGAAAAATACGATCGCGACCGCGATGAAATATTTGCCGGCGACCCCCAGATGCGCAGTGAGCGCGTTTTGCGTGAGTTGCATCCCGGTCGGTGCATCCGGACCCAGCGCGCCGGACAGCAGGATCAGCAGTGCGGTGGCGGTACAGACGAGGATCGTGTCGATGAAGCAGCCGAAGGCCTGCACCAGACCCTGGCTCGACGGATGGTGCGGTGCCGGCGTGGCGACGGCGGCGATGTTCGGGGCAGAGCCCATGCCGGCCTCGTTCGAGAACAGTCCGCGTTTCACACCGTTGAGCATCGCCGCCATCAGGCCGCCCGCGACGCCGCCCGTTGCCTCCTCGAGGCCGAACGCGCTGGAGATGATCAGCCAGAGCATCGCGGGCACTTCGGTGATGTTGATCATCATGACCACGACCGCGAGCAGCAGGTAGGCCCCGGCCATCAGCGGCACGAGGATCTCGGCGACCTTCGCGATGGAGCGAATGCCGCCGAATATCACGAGCCCCGCCATCGCCGCGATTACCGAGCCGACCACGAGCTTGTCGATACCGAACGCGCCCTCGAAGGCCTCGGCGATCGAATTGGACTGCACCGCGACGAATACCAGGCCGAAGCTGAGGATCAGGCAGACTGAGAAGATCGAGCCTGCCCAGGGCGCGTTCAGCCCTTTCGCCATGTAGAACGCCGGGCCGCCCCTGTACTCGCCTTTCTTCGAGGTGACCTTGAAGAGCTGAGCGAGCGTGCTCTCGGAATAGGCGGTGGCCATCCCGACCAGCGCGACCAGCCACATCCAGAAGATTGCACCCGGGCCGCCCAGAGTGAGCGCCACCGCGACACCCGCGAGGTTGCCGGTGCCTACCCGCGAGGCGAGGCTCACGGTCAGTGCCTGAAAGGGCGAGATACCCTTCGCGTCGGTCTGGCGGGCCTTGGTGATTACCCTCACCATCTCGCCGAAGCGGCGGAACTGCAGACCGTGCAGCCTGACGGTGAAGAACAGGCCCGCGCCCAGGAGCCCGTAGATCAGCAGATAGTTCCACAGGATTCCGTTGATGCCGTCGATGACACTCCCCATGCGAGGTCCTCACTGTATGCAGGTTTTTTTTGGATACGGCCCGGTCTAGGCCCGGTGGCGCGTTTTGGACACGATCGCGCTTCTTCGAACCAGCATAGCAGGCCCCGCTACACCTGTTGTACACAGCGCCGCCGGACAAGGCCCGGTCCTTGACAAGCTCGCCCGCAGTTGGTCACATCCCGACCTGTCGGGGCCCGATGGAAATGGCGCTCTCTGGTGCTCGTCCGGACATTGCTTTCGGGCAGGCGGGCCACCAACGCTGCTGAGGTGGGCAGCAAGCGACGCTCCCTTGGCAACTGCGGGCGAGAAGTGATGAAACGTGAATCGGAATCCAGTCGGCAGGCATTGCCTCGCGGCGTGATGCTCAACGCCTACCCTGACAGTATCGGCAGTCGCCTTGCCGACACCGTGGATCTGCTGAAAAGGCCGGAGTTCCAGGGTGCCTTTTCGCTGTTCTACATACTCCCGACCTTTTTCAACAGCGACCTGGATCGCGGTTTCTCGATTGTCGACTACGGACTCAATGCGGAACTGGTCTCAGAGCGGGACATCAAGGCCCTCGATGCGTTGGGCATCACGCTGAAGCTCGATCTGGTGCTCAACCATCTGTCGGTGCGCTCGCCGCAATTCCAGGACATGCTGCGGCGTGGCGACGACTCGCCCTACAAGGATTTCTTCGTCGATTGGGACCAGTTCTGGTACGAACACGGCAGCGTCGGGCCCGACGGCGCGGTGACACCGAAGGTGGAGCACCTCGAGAAGCTGTTCATGCGCAAGCCGGATCTGCCAATCCTCCGCGTGTGTTTTCCGGACGGTTCACGACGTACGTATTGGAACACCTTCTACCAGGAGGTGAAGTTCGTCGACCTGGCGCCGGATGACTTCGTCGAGATCGAGGGCCTGCATATGGACCATGCCACCGCGATCGCGGCCGCGGTGCACAAGGCGATTGCGGCGAAGTCCGATCTGGAAACGCTGGACCTCGGAGATCTCGCGCATTACCGCGAGGACGTACTCTCGATCATCTGTCGCAAGCGGGAATACCTGGGGCAGATGGACCTGAACGCGCGCTCCGAGCTGGTCTGGGAGTTCTACGACGAGACGTTGAGGCGATTGCGCGATTACGGGGCAAAGATAGTCCGGCTCGATGCCTTTGCGTACCTGCACAAGAAACCGGGTGCCGCGAACTTCTTCAACCGGCCGGGCACCTGGCGCTACCTGGAGAGGCTCAAGGGTATTGCGCAGCGATACGATCTGGTGATCTTCCCCGAGGTTCATGCCGAGTACGGTAGTGGCATCTACCAGGAGGTCGCGGAGCAGGGCTATCCGATCTACGATTTCTTCTTTCCGGGGCTCGTGATCGACGCGTTGGATCGCGGCAGCAACGATGCCCTGCGGCGCTGGATCGCCGAGATCCAGGCCAAAGGTCTGCAGACCATCAATATGCTGGGTTGCCATGACGGCATCCCGGTGCTCGACCTGCGGGGTAAGCAGGTCGACGGGACCGATCGACCGGGCCTGCTCGACGACGCGCAGATCGAGGCGACCATGGCGCGGATCATCGACAGGGGCGGGCGGGTCAAGAACCTGTTCGGACATGACGGCAAAAAGATCGCGTATTACCAGGTCAATGCGACCTTCTTCAGCGCGCTCGGCGAGGACGAACGCAAGCTGCTGCTGGCCCGTGCCATCCAGATGTTCATGCCGGGCATCCCGCAGGTCTGGTACCTGGACCTGTTCGCCGGGAAGAACGACTACGCGGCGGCGGATCGGGGCGGCATCGCCGGGCACAAGGAGATCAATCGGACCACGCTGACCCTGGACGATATCGAGACCGGGCTCGGCCGGCCCGTCGTGCGTGACCAGCTCGCACTGATCCGGTTGCGTAACCAATCGCCGGCCTTCCAGGGTGAGATACAGGTAATTGACAGCCCGTCACACCGGCTGCACATTCGCTGGCGGCATGGGAACGCCAGTGCGACCCTGAACGCGGATCTCCGCGGCCACGGTTTCACGGTCTCTGAGGGCGAGGGCTCGGCCGAGCACACGGTGCTCGTTGTGGGCGACCCGGTTGACCCGCTGCCGCCGGCAATTGACGGGATGCCGTGCGAGACCCCGGCATGAGGGTGCTGGCAACCGACCTGGACAGGACCCTGCTGCCGAACGGGCAATGGCCGGCCGATCCGGGCGCGATCGACCTGTTCAACGACTTGACGCAACGCCATCGGGTGTTCGTGGTCTATGTGACCGGCCGCAACCTGGAACTGGCCGAGCGGGCGATTGGCGAGTACGGCATCCGGCATCCGGACGTACTGATCGGCGATGTCGGCACCTCGATACGGCGCTATGCCGGCGGTCGCTGGGAATCCGATGCCGGCTGGGATCTGCATGTTCAGCAGACCAGCCCGCGGTGGGACGCAGAGGCGGTCCGTGCGGCGATGTCCGGGCTCGACGGCGTGCAAGAGCAGGAGCGCGAGCACTGTGGACCCTTCAAGCAGAGCTACTATGTCGATCATGCGCGTAACGAGGCCGTGCTCGAGGCGCTCGATCGGCGCGTGAAGGGCAGGTTCGACGAGGTGATCGTCTACAGTTTCGACTCGCAGTCGGGCAAGGGTCTGCTGGATTTCCTGCCGCACAGTGCCACCAAGCAAACCGCCCTCGAATATGTCGCGACAGCGGTCGGGACGGACAGGGCGGAGGTCGTGTTCTGCGGCGATAGCGGCAACGATGTTTTTCCGCTCACCGCCGGCTTCGCCGGTGTCCTGGTGCGCAACGCCGATGAACAGCTGGTCGCGAGCGTCAGGCAGGCGTTGCAGCAAGATCCCGGACTCAGAATCTACTTCGCGAAGGGCGGCTTCAAGGGTCTGAGCGGCTACTACACAAGCGGCGTGATCGAGGGCGCGTACCATTACGGCGTCTTCGACGATACCGACTGAGTTCGCGAAGCGCAGCCTGACG
>CBDTXT010000147.1:0-7230 GCA_965364465.1 uncultured Chromatiaceae bacterium | reverse complement strand
CCCACAAGACGGATGTATTGCACGCATCTCGGCACTTGCAATTGGCTATCTGGTGTGGCTGTTCGGGTATTTTTCGATAGTTCTTCTGTTTGTCCAGCTACCGATCGGTCCCTTCCTCATGGGAACCTATTTGGCTGCCTATGGTGCCGCCAGCTACCTGCTTCTGAGAGGCAGCATATCGGCGAGAATAATCAAGTCGTTTATCGTTGTGCTGCCGGGTTTGTTGCTCTTCGGCATATTTGATTGGCAAACGTCTAGCGAACTTAGCCGAGGCTTGGCATGGCTTTCGAAACTCCCACCGCACGCTATGGGAATCCTTATCGGGATTATCATTAGCGAGCGACGGGTCGCCGGTTAGAAAGCCTGTCAGGTGGTTACTGTCGAATCAAGTTCGGCTGGCGGGTTATACCAGTTACCCTTAGCCGCTCGAATGACGATTCGCCGGTCATGGACTACGCCCCGGCCGCCGATGACAAAGCCAAGCTTGGCGACGTGAAATATTCAAGCGAGGCCCGATTGATATCGAGCACAGGGGGAGCCGATGTCATATCGTTCCCATGCCCTGGTAAACGGTCCCACTGGCCCCATTGGTGAGGCCATCGCCTGAGGATTGGCATCCGACAATGAGCGGGAGATGGTGCTGATCGTCCGCAACCGGGAAAAGGCGGAACGCACCGTGCAAAGCAGGTCTGGCTGGCCATTGGCAGCGCCGGCACCGCCACAGGGAGATGCTATTTCGAGCATCATCAGGCCATCCCTTGTCGTTTCAGCAAAGACCGCAAACTGGTGGAACGCTTGTTTGACGCCTGTGAAGCCTACGGCTGATTCTTTAGAATGATGCAAGTCAGATCCATTTGACGCAACCGATTGCCGCAGCGGACCTCATCTGAGCAACAAATCGCCATCGATTGGAAAGTGTCGAGATGCTGCGTTGATTAGAGCGTTCGAGGTAAGCTTCGATACACTGTAAACATCGACAACGACATTGAAGTCATCACGAAGCTTGTCGACCAACAAAGCGAAGTCGCCATCGCCTGAAACCAGTATAAGCACATCGGTGTCTTTCGCGTACTCGACCGCATCCAATGTTATGCCAACATCCCAATCACCCTTGGCCGTTCCGTCCGAGCGTTGAATGAACGGTTTCAACTTCACTTCGAAACCGATGGCCTTGAGAATGTTCTGAAACTGGCGTTGTTTCTCATCGCCCCGGTCGATCGCATAGGCTACGGCCTTGACGATGGTCCTGTTCGAACCCGCTATCCGCCAGAACGCGTTGTAGTCGAAATTGGTGCCGAACGCCTTTCGCGTCGTGTAGTAGACGTTTTGCACGTCAACAAGGATGACAACCCGTTCCATGTGAATCCTTAATGTTATCCGACGCCCGCATATCGGCGCTGAATGTTTGGTACGCCAGGTGCGCGACCCGGGCGCGCTGTCAGATGTCACCTGGCCGCTTCGAAATCATACCCTCCAAGCAGCCAAAGCGTATCAGTAAGGGTATGGCGTGTTTCGTTGTTGGCCGCGGCTCATCACTTCATACCGCCGCGACAATCGAAGCGACCCACAATCGCCGCCCGCGCATTCGTAACCTCGTGATTTGCGCGGACCTTTGATTTTGCCCGCAACTTAACGCATTCATTTTTCCGTTTTTTGAAGGCTATCCCATTGAACCACCGTCCCAGGAGAAGGTTCGGCCAGAAGTGTTGCCCGCGGTGGTTTTTCTGCGGATTCTGCGGAGTCAGCTAGGCGGGAATGTCGACAATTTTGTCTGCAACCAACAATGTAATGATATAACACAACGGATTTGATACCCTTTCAGCGTGTACCAAGCCACCACGCCACGCAAATCTTCTACCCGAGGCGGCCGGCATTTAATTGCGCTGGCCTGGTTGCTGCTCGTCGCCCAGTTGTTCTCACAGCTACATGTGCTCGAACGCCTTGAAGACGCCGAGCACAGCGAAGAAATCTGTCAGCTGTGCATTCTGAGCTCCAATCTTGATCACGGCAGCACCGACACAGTCGTTGTTTCAGGCGCCCAGGTTCAAGTAGCTCGGTTTCCAAACCTTTGCCGCAATAACTTCACCTCAAGACTCCTGACGGCCTATCAGGGCCGCGCACCACCCTCGCCTTCTTCGATCGCATAAATCATTGAATTTTTCGATTCGCTCCTCTCTCGGGGGAGCGATCTGTATTGCATCGGAGAGACATCGATGAACAGAACCCTTTTGCACGCAGCCGTGCTGGCAGCGTCTTGCTTTCCCGTGAGTGCCTTTTCAGCCGATTCAGCCGATATCGCTGAACTCAAGCAAATGATCCTGGAGATGAAGCAGCAACACCAGCAGCAGATTCAAGCCCTGGAGCGACGTGTTAAGCAGGCCGAGGCGCGCTCCGTGGCGGCCGAGGAGAAGGCCGAGTCCACCGAAGGCAAGATTGTCGCCGTTGAAGAACAGGTGCAGGCGAAACCGCGCACCGGTGACAACCGCTTCAATCCTGCGATAAGCCTGGTATTGCAGGGTGGATACGCCTCGTACTCTCAAGACCCAGAGGATTTCCACCTCGAGGGCATGCCCCTCGGCGGCGAAGCCCGCTTGCACGACGAAGGTCTGTCACTCTGGGAGACCGAGCTGACGGCGTCGGCCAACGTCGACAATCTTTTCTATGGACAGGTGACAATCGGTCTGCACACGCATGACGGCGAAATCGAAGTCGATGTCGAAGAGGCCTTCGTCGATACGCTGGCGTTGCCGGCAGGCCTCGGGCTGCGTTTCGGTCGCTTCTATTCGGCGGTCGGTTACCTGAATGAAAAACACACCCATGCCTGGGATTTCGCCGACGCCCCGCTGGCCTATCAGGCGTTCCTCGGCGGCCAGTATCGCGACGATGGTATCCGTGCCAGCTGGATCGCACCGCTCGATGAGCTGTTCGTGGAGATCGGTGCAGAGACCTTACGCGGCGACAACTACCCGGGTGGAGGTAACTCCGGAGATTTCGGAGCCGTGCAAAACCTCTTTGCCAAGGTCGGCGGAGACATCGGACAGAACAACAGCTGGCAGCTCGGCGTATCACGAATGGATATCGATGTTGATGATCGGTCGGCAGGTGGTCATGCCCACGACCATGGCGGTGAAAGCCCCAAACTCAACGGCGACTCCGACCTGACGGCACTCGATGCCGTTTGGAAGATCGATCTGGGCGGTGAAAGGGCACTGATATTCCAGGGCGAGTACTTCTGGCGGGGCGAGGATGGACAAGTTTCACTGAGCGAAGGCACTGGCGATGCCCTGTTCGACTACGACGGCGACCAGGACGGTGGGTATCTTCAGGGGATATTCCAGTTCAATCGGCAGTGGCGCGCCGGTCTGCGTTATGACCACCTGCGTGCTGACAACGACCTCACGATGATCAGCAATACGACCGGCGAGGCCGACGACGACATCTTCGAAGAATCAGGCTATCAAAGCAGCAGTGATGACCCCCATCGCTGGGCTGCAATGGTCGACTGGTCGCCGAGTGAGTTCAGTCGTCTACGCCTGCAGTATGCACGCGACGATTCCCGCGAAGACACCGATGACCAGATTTACCTGCAGTACATCATGACCCTGGGTGCCCATGGCGCCCACCAGTACTAACGCTGCGAAGGAGTCTGCCGATGAAATCTCAAGTCAGACAACTAGTCGGTTTGCTAGTCGCATGCTTACTGACAGGTTCGGTCCACGCGAAGCTTAACATCTTCGCCTGCGAGCCGGAATGGGCCGCGCTGGCACGGGAGCTCGCGGGTGAGCATGCCAAAGTGTTCGCCGCTACGCATGCCGGACAGGACCCGCACTATGTGCAGGCCAGGCCGTCGCTGATCGCAAAACTACGCTCGGCCGACCTGGCCGTGTGCACCGGGGCCGAACTGGAAACAGGTTGGATGCCGATGTTGCAGCGACGCGCCAGAAATCCCAAGGTACTACCAGGCAAGCCGGGTTACTTTGAAGCGACGCAACAGGTCGTGTTACTAGAGAAGCCTGCAAAGCTGGACCGCGCGGAGGGTGATGTACACGGTGACGGCAATCCGCACATCCAGCTGGACCCCCGCCGCGTGCTCGAAGTCGCGAAGGCCCTGTCGTCGAGGCTTCAGCAACTGGATCCAGGCAACATGCCCGCTTACGAGAGACGATTGCAGGATTTCGCAACGCAGTGGAACTCGTCGATCGGACGCTGGCAAGCCCTTGCCAAAGGACTCAAAGGCAAGCGCGCAGTTGTGCATCATCGGGAATGGGTCTACCTGCTGGACTGGCTGGGAATAGAGCGCGCCGGCTCGCTGGAGCCGAAACCCGGCATACCCCCCAACATGGCACACCTCGTGAACCTGAAGGGGCAGCAAGCTGATTTGATCATTCTTTCGCCAGCGAACGATACGAAACCTTCGGCTTGGCTCCAGGAGCAGACAGGCACCCCGGTTGTCGTACTACCGCATACGGTGGGCGCTGTGCCGAACAGCGATGATCTGTTCGGTTTGTTCGACGAGATCATCCGACGGCTTTCTGAATCGGTAAGCACATGAACCTGATGGACTTGTCTTTACTTGGGCCGCCCCTGCTTGCGGGGGCGGTGGTCCTCAGCACCCATGTGCCGCTCGGACGACAAGTCCTGGCGAGGGGTATTATCTTCATCGATCTGGCCATCGCCCAACTCGCGGGACTGGGTGTGATCCTGGTCTACTTCATGAGCGAAGCACCACCGGGATGGGCAGTTCAACTATCGGCCTTTCTTGCGGCACTCGGTGGTTCGGTGGGACTGCGCTGGGCGGAAAGACATTGGGGCGACGTATTGGAGGCACTGATTGGTGTCATCTTCGTGCTGGCTGTCACCGCAGCGCTGCTGATCCTGGCGAACGATCCACATGGTGGCGAACGGCTCAAAGACCTGCTGGCAGGCCAACTGCTTTGGGTCACCTACGACGATCTCTGGATTCCAATCGCATTGTCGTTCGCTGTCCTGGCACTCTGGTTCAAGGGCAACGCCGCAGCTAGTCCGACCCTGTTCTACGTGTTGTTTGCGTTGAGCGTTACAACGTCCGTTCAACTGGTCGGTGTCTATCTTGTATTTGCCAGTCTGATTATTCCGGCGCTGGCAACCAGAAAGCATAGACGCCTGACGGCCGCGTACAGCGTCGGATTCGCCGGCTATCTGCTCGGATCGGTAGCGTCGCTCCTGTCGGACCTACCCACCGGACCTAGCGTGGTCTGGTCAATGGCGATTGTCGGGGTGATCTTTGGATTGTTCTTTGGCGTTGGCCAGCCCCGGCCCAATAGCCCCGGTGCGAGCTAAGGCGGGCACAGTTGGCCGCAGATTCAACCGTCGCGAAAATCGAAGAGCGTTCGAATCTGTCTGCGCGTATTCGTAACCTCATGATTCGCGCAGCCCTTTGGTTTTCCCGAAACTTGACGCATTCATTTCCCGGACTTCTGGAAGGCTATCCCATTGAACCACCGTCCCAGGAGAAGGTTCGGCCAGAACTGCTGCCTGGAATGCTTTTTTTGCGGAATCCGCGGAGTTCGACGGCCGGGAAGAAGGACTGTTTACGATATCGTCGATAGCTGATTTTGCGCGACGAAGAACGGGCCCGCGATCGGCCAAGAGTTGCCATTCCGGGCCAGCCTCCCCGGATTGATGGCTTCTTGCACCTACCGGACAATGCGTGGTCGTTTTTCTAGACTTGCCGAGAAGGCAATAAAACACCCGACACGCTTTACTTTTGACGCTATGATTCGTCCATGGAAAAGAAGGACGGTCGGGCATTGCCACATGCGGTACGTGAAGAGATACGCAGACGGGCTGTGAGTCGGGTGCTGGCGGGTGAAAGCCCCGAGGTGGTGATCGAGAGCCTGGGATTTCACCGGTCCTGTATTTACGACTGGCTGAATCAGTACCGACGCCGCGGTGAGGCGGGCCTGGCGACGAAGCCGATCCCGGGCCGGCCGCGCAAATTCGATGATGCGCTATGGGCCGACGAACTGCGGGCGCTGATTCGTAACGATCCGCGTCAACTGGACTTTCCCGATGCGCTGTGGACCCGAGCGATGATCCGTGAATTGCTGCGGCGGCAGTTCAAGGCAAAGGTGAGTGAACGCACGGTGGGCAATATTCTGAAGCGCTTGGATATCACCGTGCAGCGCCCGCGTCTTAAGGCGGTGGAGCAGGATCCTGAGGCGGTGAAGCGCTGGCTGAACAAAGAGTGGCCACAGATCCGTGTGCAGGCGAAGGCGGCCAATGCGGTGATCTTCTTCGGCGACGAATCTCATCTGCGCTCCGATGCACACCGCGGCAGGACTTGGGGCATGAAAGGCGAGACAGCAATCGTGGCAAAGACCGGAACGCGCTTTTCGCTGAATTTGTTCTCGGCGGTCTCACCACTGGGCGAACTGCGCTTCATGGTGACTGACCAGCGGGTGAATGCGGCGAGCTTCATCGATTTTCTGCGGCGCTTACTGGTCAACGCCGAGCGACCGATCTACTTGGTGCTTGATGATCACCCAGTGTACCGTTCGAAGAAGGTGCGTGACTTCGTTGCGATCCAAGACGGCAAGCTCAAGCTGCTCTTTCTGCCGCCGTACTCGCCGGAGCTGAATCCCGACCAACTGGTGTGGAGCGTGGTCAAGGGATCTGGACGGACCCTTGTGGAGAATCAGGAGACCGCGCACCAGACGCCGCAGGTGTCGCGAATCCATCGCTTGATCACAGCCAGTCGGATTGACATGAATGGGGCGCTGTCCAAATCTTTGCTGATGCACACCTTCTTCAGGTGCTTCTGTTTGAGGGTGAGAAACCTGTCGTCGCTGATGTGGATTTCGATGGGGCATTTCGGCCTTCGTAAGGGCGGCGGTTTGTTTTCGTCGCGGCCGATGCCGGCCGGTTGAGCAATATCTCGTCGTAAGGTTTTTGGAAGCCGCATTCCGGCCCAGTCAGCGTTGGTTCGATACCGATGCCGGCCAGTGGCTTGTACGCTTGTTGTCGCGACCGAGGTTGCAGATTGGGGCCCAGGGTGGACACCAAGATAGCTGGCGATGGTACTTTTTTTGCTTTGCGTGTCGCCTTTGGCATCATACGCCCAGGCGAGAGCCGGACTAGAAGAAGCCGCTGATCTTGGCGGCTTAGTAGCGTTGCGCAATGCGTCAGGCTGCTGACGATCGGAAGCTAGTGGGCTGCTTGGTAAGTTCGGTCACACTCAGCCGATCCACA
>CBDTXT010000146.1:0-7285 GCA_965364465.1 uncultured Chromatiaceae bacterium | reverse complement strand
TCCGGCGCCAGCTCGCCGAGCCGGCGCAGCAGATCGTGGACTTCATCGGGATCGCGCGCGCGACGCCCCTCGGCCAGGTGCTGCAGCTCGCGCTCGAGCTCGGCCATCACCTCGGGATCGATCAGCTCGCGCAGCTCGGCATGGCCGAGAAGCTCGTTGAGCAGGTTGCGGTCGAGCGTCAGCGCCTGTGCCTTGCGTTCAGCCAGCGGCGCATCCTGCTCGTAGATGTAGGCCGCGACGTAGGCGAACACCAGCGAGCGCGCGAACGGCGAGGCACTCGCGGTCTCGACCTCGTCGACCCGCACCCGCCGCGCATGGATCGCGCGCAGCAGCTCGCGCAGCGCTGCGATGTCGAATATGTCGCTCAGCGCCTGGCGATAGGTCTCGAGCACGATCGGGAAGCTCGGGTAGCGGCGCACCGCGGCCAGCAGATTCTGCGACTTGAGCCGCTGCGCCCACAGCGGGGTGCGCCGGTCCGGGCGGCGGCGCGGCAGCAGCAGCGCGCGCGCCGCGTTCTCGCGGAACAGGCCGGCGAACAGCGCAGTGTGCGCGAGCTGGTCGGTGACCAGTTCCTCGACCGCGTCGGGATCCGGCAGCAGGGTCTCGGTCCCGGGCAGGTCCTCGACGTCGGCGAAGCGCAGCACGATCCCGTCGTCGGTGTACATGATCTGCACCTCGAAGCCGCTACGGGTCGACAGTTCCTGCTGCAGCGCCATCGACCAGGGGGCGTGTACCCGCGCCCCGAACGGCGTGAGCAGGCAGACGCGCCAGTCGCCGAGTTCGTCGCGGAAGCGCTCGACCGTGATGCTGCGATCGGTCGGCAGCGTCCCGGTACTGGTCTTCTGCTCGGTGATGTAGTCGACCAGGCTGGCCGCCGCGTTGTCGTCCAGCCGGGCCTCCCGCCGCAGCCAGTCGAGTGCCTGCCGCCGCCGCATGCCGCCGACCTGGGCGACGAAGGCGCCGAGCGCCCGGCCCAGCGCTATCGGTCGGCCGGGACCGTCACCACGCCAGAACGGCAGCTTGCCCGGCTCGCCCGGCGCCGGCGTCACGATGACCCGGTCGCGCGTGATCTCCTCGACGCGCCAGCTGGTCGCGCCGAGCAGGATATTTTCACCCGGGCGGGTCTCGAACACCATCTCCTCGTCGAGCTCGCCAAGCCGCCCGCCACCGGCACCCAGCGTCACGGTGTAGTTGCCGCGGTCCGGAATCGTCCCGGCATTCAGGCGCGACACCAGCGGCGCCGCGCGGCGTGCGCGCAGCGTGTCGCTTCCGCGGTCCCAGGCCAGCAGCGGCCGCAGATCGGCAAAGTCCTGCGACGGGTAGTGACCGCTCAGCATCTCGAGCAGCGCCGCCAGCGCATCGGCCGACAAGGCGTGATACGGGTAGGCACCGCGCACCAGTTCGCCGATCGCGGCCACGCTGCGGCCGGCATCGCAACAGATCGCAACGATCTGCTGCGCGAGCACGTCCAGCGCATTCTGCGGCACGCGCACCGGCTCGATGTCGCCGGCCAGCATGCGTTGCGTGATCAGTGCGCACTCGAGCAGGTCGCCCTGGAACTTCGGGTAGATCCGGCCCGAGCTGATCTCGCCGACCTGGTGACCGGCACGCCCGACGCGTTGCAGACCGCGTGCGACCGACCCCGGCGACTCGACCAGCAGCACGCGGTCGATGGCGCCCATGTCGATGCCCAGCTCCAGCGAGCTGGTCGCGACGATGCCGCGGATCCGGCCCTGTTTCAGACCCTCCTCGATCTCGGCGCGCTTTTCATGCGCGACACTGCCGTGGTGCGATTGGACCAGCTCCTCACCGGCCAGCTCGTTGAGGCGCTGGGTCAGGCGTTCGCACAGGCCCCGGCTGTTCACGAACACGATGGTGGAACGGTTCTGCAGGATCTGCGCGAGCAGTTGCGGGTAGATCGCGGGCCAGTTGCCACGCTCCGCCGGTGCCGCGAGCTCGCGCGTGTACAGCTCGCCGAGGATCGAACCGTCGGGCGGCGCAGCGGCGGGCTCGATCGCCTCCTCGGTCGCGGCCGGCACGATGACCTGCAGGTCCAGCATCGGTTTCGTCGACCGGTCGACCACGCTGACCCGGCGCTGCCCCGCCAGGAAACGCGCGACCTCGTCGGTCGGATGGACCGTCGCCGACAGACCGATGCGCTGCGGCTCCTGCGCACACAGGTCGACCAGGCGCTCGAGCGACAGCGCGAGGTGCGCACCGCGCTTGGTCGGCGCCAGCGCGTGGATCTCGTCGACGATCACGGTGTGGACCGAGCGCAGCGTGTCGCGCGCCTTCGACCCGAGCAGCAGAAACAGCGACTCCGGCGTGGTCACCAGGATGTCGGCCGGCGCACGCGCCTGGCGCTGGCGCTGCTTCTGCGGGGTGTCGCCGGTGCGTATGTCGACCTGCACCTCGCGCAGCGGCCGTTGCAGCGCCGCGGCCTTGTGGCCGATGCCCACCAGCGGCGCGCGCAGGTTGCGCTCGACGTCGTAGACCAGCGCCTTGAGCGGCGACACATAGAGCACGCGCACCGCGGCTGGCGCGTCGGGCGGCAGCGCCAGGCAATGGTCGATCCCGGCCAGGAACGCGGCCAGCGTCTTGCCGCTGCCGGTCGGCGCGACCAGCAGCACGTGGCCGCCGTCGCGAATCGCGGCCCAGCCCGCCCGCTGCACCTCGGTCGGTGCCTCGAAGGTCTCGTCGAACCAGGCCTCGGTCGCGGCACCGAACGCGGGGCCGCCGCTCATGCGCCGCGGCGCGCCTGTGTCCCCGACGGCCACGGCCTAGCGGTTCGCTCCGTCGAGCGCGTCGGCGAGGAAGACCTGCAGTTCGGACAGTAATACCGCGACCGCGCGATTCGCGGCCTCGACCCCGGCATAGGGGCCGGGCCCGGTCATCGGCTCGGCGACCCGCAGTGTCCGCCCCTTCAGCACCCGACCGCTGGCGACATCGATCAGGTTAACGCGCAGCGCGAGCTGCAGCTCACCCGGGTCCGTGCGACTCAGCTGCAGCAGCTGCAGCAGTCTGCTCTCCAGGCGGAGGTCCGCCCGTACCGCGGCGCCCGGCTCGACGACACTGCGGAACAGCCCGCTGTGCGCCGCGGCCCGCAGCAACAGCGGATCGAGCATGCGCGCCGGGGCATCGGCCCAACGATGGTAGGCGAAGTACTCGATCTCGTGCGGCCTGCGCCTATAGGCCATGTCGGCGCCGTCGACACCCGGCGCGGCGAGCACCGGGCCGACCAGCAGCACCGGGCCTGCCGGGTCGGCCGCCGGCGCGGGTTCGCCGGCCTGCCACTCGAGCAGGTAGCTGTGCGTGGTCGGCTGCGCCGGACGCTCGAGCAGCGAGGGCCCGCAGGCGGCCAGCGGGAACGCCAGCACCACGATCGAAAACAGGCGCGACAGGAACGGCCACGGATCGGGCGGCGGGGTCTGCGGCATGCTCATGGTCTCACTCGCCCGGCCCCGGCGTCCGTGCGGGGCCGCCACGCAGTAGGATCGCCGGGTCGCGTTCCAGTTGCCCGCTGAAGCGGCGCAGGTTCTCCGCGGCGCGGCGCAGCTCGTTGATCATCACCGCCGCCTCGGGCAGGGCCTCGCCCGTGAAGCGCTGCAGGTCGCGGTCGCGCGCACGCACGACCCGGCCGACCGTGACGCCGGTGGCGCGGATCTCGTCGGCCATGCCCTCGAGCGCACCCGCGCTGCGCTCGAGTTGCGCGATCAGCTGCGGCAGCCCGGCACTGGCCTCGCGCGTGTGCCGCGCGGTCGCCGCCAGGTCGTCGACCGTCGCGGTCAGCTGATCGGAACGACCGGCGAGCGCCGCCGTCAGCCGCTCGAGGTTCACCAGCGTATACGCAAGGTTGCGCCGGTTCTCATCGCCGAGCAGTGCCTTGAGCAGGCGCGAGACATCGTTGACGTTCGCGACCAACTCCTCGACGGCACGGTCCAGCCTGCCCCAGGTGGAGCGCCGGCTCCCTATCTCCGGGTAAGGCGCGTCCGGTTCGGCGACCAGCAGCGGCGCGTCGCCGCTGCCGGCCGTCAGGTTGATGAAGGCGAGACCGGTCAGGCCCTGGGTCTCGAGCGTGGCGACCGTGTCGGCGCGGATCGGTGTGTCCTCGTCGATCTGCAACAGCAGCCGCACCTCGCCGACGCGCGCCGGGTCGAGCCCGATGTCGCGCACCCGGCCGACGTCGACCCCCTGGTATTTGACCTCGTTGTCGCGGCTCAGGCCCGCCACCGATTCACGCATATAGACGACGTATTCCAGATAGCTGCGGCCACTGCCGCCGGCGCTCAGCCACAGGATCACCGCGATGAAGACGAAGGTCAGCACCAGCACGAACAACCCCATCAGCGCGTAGTTGGTCTTGCCTTTCACAACGCCGCCTGTGCCGCGCGCCCGCGCGGGCCCTGGAAGAATCGTATCACCGCGGCGTCGCGCGAGCGCACCAGCTCGCGCATGCTGCCCTGCGCCAGCAACCGCCCCTCGCCGAGCAGCACGACGCGGTCGGCGACCCGCCACAAGGTGTCCATGTCGTGGCTGACCAGCACCACGGTGGGGTCGAGCGCCGCCTTCAGGTCGAGGATCAGTTGATCGAAGCCGTCCGCGCTCAACGGGTCCAGGCCGGAGGTCGGCTCGTCCAGGAACAGCAGTTCCGGATCCAGCGCGATCGCGCGCGCCAGTGCCGCGCGCTTGCGCATGCCACCGCTGAGCTGATTCGGATAGAGCAGCCCGTCGCGCTCGGCGAGCCCGACCAGCGCCAGCTTGATACAGGCGATCTCCTCGATCAGTGGTCGACTCAGGCGGGTGTGCTCACGCAAGGGTACCGCGATGTTTTCGAGCACGTTGAGACCGCCGAACAGCGCCCCGTTCTGGAACAGCACCCCGATGCGCCGCCGCACGTGCAGGGCCTGCGCCTCGTCCATCCGGGCGGTATCTTGGCCGAGGATCCGCACCGCCCCGGCGGTCGGTTCCTGCAACATCGCCATCTCGCGCAACAGCGTCGTCTTGCCGCTGCCGCTGCCGCCGACGATCGCGAGAATCTCGCCGCGCTGTACCGTCAGGTCCAGGTCGCGATGGATCAGCTTGCTGCCGAATCGCATCGTCAGTCCCGCGACCCGCACGACCGGCTCGCCGCTGGATGATGACGACACCCGGCTACTCACAGGCCGAGCCGGCTGAAGGCCACGGAAAACGCGGCATCGACGACGATCACCGCGAGGATCGACTGCACGACGCTGGTCGTCGTACGGCGCCCGACGCTCTCGGCGCTGCCGCTGACCTGGAAGCCCTGGTAACAACCGATAGTCGCGATGATCGCCGCGAACACCGGCGCCTTGCCCACCCCGACCAGGAACGACTCGACCGAAATCGCGACCCCGAGGCGCTGCAGATAGGTCGAAAACGCGATATCGAGCTGTACGCCGGACATCACCATGCCGCCGAGGATGCCCATGATGTCGGCGAACACGGTCAGCAGCGGCAGTGCGACGATCAGCGACAACAGCTTCGGCAGCACCAGCACATCCATCGGCGGTATGCCCATGCTGCGCAACGCGTCGATCTCCTCGGTCACCTGCATGGTGCCGATCTGTGCGGTGTAGGCGGAGCCGGTCCGCCCGGCGACGATGATCGCGGTGATCAGCGGCGCCAGCTCGCGTACCATCGACAGCCCGACCAGGTCGGCCACGAATAGGCTGGCGCCGTACTGGCGCAGCTGGACACCGCCCTGATAGGCGATCACGACACCGAGCAGAAACGACAACAGGCCGACGATCCCGAGCGCCCGGTGGCCAGCCTCGATCAGGCTCTCCGAGACCTCGGCCCAGCGAATGCGCCCGGGGTGCAGCAGCTGACGCAACCAGGCGGCACCCAGCTCGCCGACGAAGGCGAGCAGACCGATCCCGGTACCGACGCCCTCGACCGCCCGCTGCCCGAGGTCCGCCAGCATGCCGGCCCGCTGTTGTCGTGGGAGCGCACCCGGCTGCATCCCGGTGCCGCGCACCAGTTCCAGCAGCCCGGCGGCCTCGGGTGAGAGACCCTGCAGCTCGACGCGGCGATGTTCGCGCTGCAGGGTCTCCAGCAGTCGCTGCAGCAGCCAGGCGCCACCGGTGTCCATCCGACCCACCGCGGCGAGATCCATCCGGATCGCACCTTCCGGCCAGCGCAGCCGCCCGAGCTCGGCCTCCAGATCGTGAAGATGCCGCACCGTCCAGTCACCGCTACCGACCAGCGTCGCGCCGTCGAGCTGCAGCCGTGCCGCCCTGTTGTCTCGCTGCCTAGCCGCGCACATAGGCCTCAACTGTTACGCCATTTCCGCGATGCCGCAACATCGCGAATCCTGAGACGGCGCGATGCACACCCCGCCTCGCGCCCTGAGCAGGTAAGGCCGAGAGCGCACGGGCAGTTGCTGCAACGATCCGCTTGAGTTTCGCTGCCGTCTGAAGCCATAGTAGCATCCTCGCCGGACCCGACGGTCTGCCTGCTTCGGCCGCGCGCCGCAGGACGCGGGATCGGCTCAGGCGGCGGTCGTGCAGCGCGACCGCAGTACCGGTCGTCGGGTCGGGCACGCATTACCGTTCAAGACGGATATTTCAGGAGGTGTGGTTTGCGTTATTCGACAGGCGCGCTTATCGGGCTTGCTGCGCTGATCGGGGCGGCCGGCGCGACCGCGCAACCGATCATCTACCCCGGGGAGGGGCAGAGCGCTCAGCAACAGCAGAAAGACGAAGGCGAGTGCCACGCCTGGGCAACACAGAACACCGGCATCGACCCGGCGGCCCTCGCCGCGGCACCGCAGCAGACTGGCTCGACCTTCGGTAGCGGCGACCGGGCCGCCGGGGCCGTGCGCGGCGCGGCCGGCGGCGCGCTGATCGGCGCGATTGCCGGCGACACCGGCAAAGGCGCCGGCATCGGCGCGGTGGCCGGCACGATGGCCGGGGGCAGACGGGCCCGGCAGAATCAGTCGGCGCAGAACCAGCAAAGCCAGGCCCAGCGACAGGGGCAGCTCGATACCTATAACCGGGCAGTCGGGGCATGCCTCGAGGCCCGCGGCTACACCGTCAAATGACGGGGGAGAACATCATGCGCACAGGGTTAGGTCTTGCCGTGCTCGCGGCCGCGCTGGCCTTCGGAACCCCGAGCTGGGCCGCCGGCGATTTCGACGGCAGCAAGCCGCTGATTTGTGCGCCGGTCGAGGTGATGGACTGCACGACCGGCATGCGCTGCGTGACGGGCCAGCCCGGCGAACTCGGTGCACCCGATTTCATGCGCGTCGATTTCGCCGCGAAGG
>CBDTXT010000145.1:0-7330 GCA_965364465.1 uncultured Chromatiaceae bacterium | reverse complement strand
GTTGCGCCAACCACTGATCGTGGCCTTCATCGCCGTCGGTATCCTGCTCGGCCCCTCAGGCGTTGGTGTTGTCGTGCAAAGCGGAGAGATCGAGCTGTTCGCCCGCCTTGGCATCGCTTTGCTGCTATTCGTCGTCGGGCTGAAGCTCGATGTGCACATTATCCGGACCGTCGGTCCGGTGGCACTGTTGACCGGACTCGGCCAGGTCGCCTTCACCTCGGTGGTTGGCTACCTAATCGCGTTGTCGCTCGGCATGGCTCACGTCACGGCAATCTATGTGGCCGTGGCGCTGACCTTCTCGAGCACCATCATCATCGTCAAACTGCTTTCCGACAAGCGCGAAGTGGACTCGTTGCACGGACGGATCGCCGTGGGTTTCCTGATCGTTCAAGATATTGTCGTAGTCCTGGTGATGATCGGCCTCACCGCTGCCGGACAGGCCGTTGATGGCGCCAGCCTAGGTAAAGAGGCGCTGCTGATCCTCACCAAGGGGGCGCTGATGCTGCTCGCGGCGGCGCTTCTGACCCGCTATGTTCTGCCGCGCTTGCTGCACCGGCTCGCCCGGTCGCCTGAGTTGCTCATGCTGTTCGCCATTGCTTGGGCTATCATCGGTGCCACGATCGGCGATGCACTCGGTTTCAGCAAGGAAGTCGGTGCCTTCCTCGCCGGCGTGTCGATCGCGTCCACGCCTTATCGCGAACTGGTCGCCGCGCGCCTCGTCAGCCTGCGTGATTTCCTGCTGCTGTTCTTCTTCATCGAACTGGGCGCCAACCTCGACATGGGCACCATCGGGGCGCAGACCGGCGCTGCCATAGTGTTTTCGCTATTCGTGCTGATCGGCAATCCGCTGATTGTGATGATCATCATGGGCTACATGGGATATCGGAAGCGGACCGGTTTCCTGGCCGGCCTTACGGTGGCGCAGATCAGCGAGTTTTCCCTGATCCTTGCGGCACTCGGCCTCAGCCTGGGCCATCTCGACCAATCCACGGTCGGCCTGGTCACGCTCGTCGGATTGACAACCATCAGCGCCTCGACGTACATGATCCTCTACTCGCATGAACTCTACGCACGCCTAGGGCCCTATCTCGGCTGGTTCGAGCGCAAGGTCGCGCACCGCGAGATGGACGGTCGGATGGATAATGACGACAGGGTCGATGTACTGCTGTTCGGCCTCGGCCGATTCGGCTCGACCCTCGCCAACATGCTCCGTGAACGCGGCTGCCGTCTGCTGGCGATTGATTTTGACCCGGCAGCCGTGCGGCTGAACGAACGGGAAGGGTATCGCGCGCGTTATGGTGATGCGGAGGATCCCGAGTTCATTGCGACACTCCCACTGGATAGGGCGACGTGGGTTGTCAGCACGCTACGCGACCGAACGTTGAACCGGGCGCTGTTGCAGGGACTTCAACAACAGGGTTTCCGCGGAAAGGTGGCAGTTTCTTCGTCCACCAGGCTCGAGGCGGACGGCTTCCGTCAAAATGGTGCGGATCTCGTTCTGGTGCCCTACGCAGATGCGGCAAAGGAAGCGGCCGACAAACTCGTTCGGGAATGCCGGCAGCACATCGATTCTCACAACCCAGGAGTTGGCGTATGAAATCATACAACAGCATTCTTTACGTCGTAGAAAACCCAGCCGGAGAGTCGATTGCCGCTGTCGAACGGGCGGTGAGTCTCGCGCAAAACAATCAGGCGCGTCTGACCGTCCTGCACGTTGCCGAAGAACCCCGTCTCGGACCCTTTGCGGGCAGCATCGCAATCGAGGATCTCAGATCACGCCTGCGGCAGCAGGCGACCAAACAGCTGTCAGACCTGCTCCGCGGTGCGGGCAGAGTGACTGACGATGTCGTTGACGTCCGCTTCGGGACCGTTTTCGTCGAGATCATTCGCGAAGTGTTGCGCAGCCGGCACGACCTCGTGATCAAGACCGTGGGCGAAGGCGGCGCACACAGCTTCCTGTTCGGCGGGACGGACCAGCATCTGCTGCGCAAGTGTCCGTGCCCGGTCTGGATCATGGTGGGTGAAACGAGCGCAAACTACCAGCAGATCCTCGCCGCCGTGGATTTCGATCCGTGGGAAGAGGGCGATGAAGACAACAGCATCGAGGGTGCTCTAAACCGACAGATCATCGACCTTGCCGCCTCTCTGGCCGCCTCGGATTTTGCCCAATTGCACGTGGTTCATGCGTGGGAGTCGATTTCCGACAGTATGATCCGGGTGTTCGGCAGTGAGCTTTCGGACGAGGAGGCTGCCACCAATCGCGATCACGAACGGCGCGAGCACCAGTCGCGGCTGGACGGCCTGGACAATTGGATGCGAGGACAGTTCAGTAGTGAGGCCCATGGCTACCTTGCGCCACGATTCCATCTCCGCAAGGGTTCTCCTCGAGACGTCATTCCTGCACTGGCCAACGAGCTAAAGGCAGACCTGGTGGTTATGGGTAGCGTCAGTCGCACCGGCATCCCGGGTTTGCTGATCGGCAACACCGCCGAAGTCATCCTGAACAACCTCGAGTGCTCGGTGCTTGCAGTCAAGCCGGCAGGCTTCGCCACCCCGGTCACACTCGATTGAAGGAGCGACGATGACCAGCACCAGACAACCCGATTGGCACAGCCTGGAACAGGACCAGGTATTTGAACTCTTGGACGCGGATGCGGGCGGCCTCGGCGAGGCCGAGGCGGAGCGCCGGCTCGAGAAATATGGTCACAATCGCCTGCCGGAACCTCCCCGGCGTCATCCCTTTGCCCGCCTTCTGCTCCAGTTCCACAACATCTTGATCTATGTGCTGCTGGGTGCCGCTGCAATCACCGCACTGCTGCATCATGTGGTCGACACCCTGGTCATCCTGGCGGTGGTCCTGGTCAACGCACTGATCGGGTTTGTCCAGGAGGGCAAGGCGGAATCGGCCATGGAGGCCATCCGCCAGATGCTCGCGCCGCGCGCGGCGGTCATCCGCGATGGTCAGCGTCACACGATCGACGGTGACGAACTGGTACCGGGTGACATCGTCCTGATCGAGGCCGGCGACAAGGTGCCGGCCGACCTGCGCCTTGTGCGGACGCATGGTCTGCAGATCCAGGAGGCGATTCTGACCGGCGAGTCGGTTGCGGTTGAGAAGCGGGTCGCGCCAGTCACGGTCGATGCCGCGCTGGGCGACCGTGCGTGCATGGCATTCAGCGGCACCACGGTCACCAGTGGCCAAGGCCAGGGGATCGTCGTAGCAACAGGCGACGCGACCCAGATCGGCCTGATCAGCGGGCTGTTGGCGCGAGTCGAGACCCTGACAACGCCACTGGTCGAGCAGATGGCCGTTTTCGCCAAGTGGCTCACGCTGTTCATCCTGGTCATCGCCGGGCTGATCCTCGCGTTCGGCTACTTCGTCTTGCATCACGATTTTGGCGAGCTGTTCATGGCTGTGGTTGGCCTGTCGGTCGCGGCCATCCCGGAGGGTCTGCCGGCGGTGCTGACCATTACGCTGGCCGTCGGCGTCCAAGCCATGGCAAGGCGCAATGCGATCGTCAGGCGGCTTCCCGCGATCGAGACACTGGGATCGGTGTCGGTGATCTGTTCAGACAAGACCGGTACGCTGACCAGAAACGAGATGAGCGTTGCCTCGATCGTCACCGCTACTCAGCGCTTCACGGTACACGGCACCGGCTATGAACCCGTGGGTACGGTCGAAGCAGCGACCGGCCCCGTCGATACCGCCATGCATCCCGGCCTGATCGAGATCGCGCGCGCCGCCATTCTATGTGATGACGCGGAGTTGAAGAATCGCGACGGGGTATGGTCAGTGGAAGGCGACCCGATGGAAGGCGCTCTGCTGGCCGCCGCGGGGCGGATTGGACTGCCCGTAGGCGAGACCCGCGGCCAGTGGCCACGCGCCGACGTGATCCCGTTCGACGCCAAGCATCGCTTCATGGCCACGTTAAACCACGATCACGAGCAGCATGCCGCGGCCTTTGTCAAAGGTGCGCCAGAGCAGGTACTGGCCATGTGCCGCGATCAACGCCTGCCTGACGGCGGCGTCAGCCCGATCGATCCCGGCTATTGGCAGGGGCAGGCGGAGCAGATCGCTGCCCAGGGGCAGCGGGTGATTGCCGTTGCTACGAAGAGCCTGCCGACCGGTCAGACGGTACTGGAGTTCGCGACTGTCGAACGCGACCTGACCGTTCTGGCGCTGGTCGGCCTCATCGATCCGCCGCGCGAAGAGGCAATCACCGCGGTCGCCGAATGTCATGCCGCTGGGATCCGCGTGAAGATGATCACCGGTGACCATGCAACCACCGCCCTGGCGATTGGGCAGCAGCTGGGCCTGCGCAACCCGGAACGGGCATTGACCGGGGCAGACATCGACAAGCTCGACGACCCGGCGTTGGCCATGGCCGTTGGTGAAACGAACGTGTTTGCACGCACCAGCCCCGAGCACAAGCTGCGCCTGGTCATGGCGTTGCAGTCGCAAGGAATGACCGTGGCAATGACCGGCGATGGTGTCAACGATGCTCCGGCGTTGAAGCGCGCGGATGCCGGCATCGCCATGGGACACAAGGGCAGTGAGGCCGCGAAAGAGGCGTCGGAATTGGTCCTGGCAGACGACAACTTCGTCTCAATCGCGGCCGCGGTGCGCGAAGGCCGAACGGTCTACGACAACATCAAGAAGGTCATCAGCTGGACATTGCCGACCAATGCCGGCGAGGCCTCGACCATCATCCTGGCGCTGATGGCAGGCATGGCACTGCCGATTACCCCGGTGCAGATCCTTTGGGTCAATATGATCACTGCGGTGACCCTCGGCATTGCGCTGGCCTTCGAACCCACCGAGGCCAACACGATGAAAAGGCCGCCGCGCCCACGCAGCGAACCGTTGCTTTCCGGTGCGCTAGTCTGGCACATCATTTTGGTTGCGATGCTTTTCCTCGGCGGTGTGTTCGGCATCTACGCCTACGCGATCGACCGCGGCTATCCCATTGAGCTCGCACGCACGCTGGCCATGAACACGCTGGTGGTCATGGAGATATTTCACCTGTTCTTCATCCGCAACATGTACAGCACATCGCTCACCTGGCAAGCAGTGCGCGGTACGAAGGCGGTCTGGATTGCAGTCTTCATCGTTGCCCTGGGACAATTGGCCATCACCTATATCCATCCTCTGCAGACCGTTTTCGAGACGCAAGCTGTAAGCATATCGGATGGACTGCTAATGGTTCTGCTCGGTATCGTGCTGTTCTTGATCATTGAGATCGAAAAACAGATGAGGCTCCGACTCGCGGGTTCGCTTCGGGATTGAAGTGAAGGGTTTGGGAAAGGTCGACCTGAATGGGTTCAACTTTGGCCTCAACCCGGATTGTTCAGATAATGACGCGCCGCCAACAGGCGGCGGCCTCCCGTGACCAGAGCAAGGCATGATGATGATGAAATACATCGTGCTGATGGATGCCCGCTCCGCAATCGTGAGCCATTGGTTTGCTCGTCTCCGATTAGCCGCGCGGTAACGCTCCTGTCTTCTCGCCGCCTGTGAACAACGCCTTAGCGTGCTGGGCAAATCCGCTGCCAGCCTCGGCGTAGATGTTGAATACGGCATCGATACCGTGTTCAGCTAATACGTGAGCTTCGTCGGCGAATTTGGCGGTGGCGCCGATCTTGCCACGAAAGCCCCACTCGCGAGCGAGCCGAGCGGCCTTCAGGTTGGCGCGATAAGACGGCATTGCGAGCAGTATCCACTCGACGCACCAGGTGTCTCGATCGATCCGCGACCAAAAGTCGGGATTGGTCAGGTTACCGTCCTGCACGTTTCGCCCCGCCGCTCGATGCTGCGCTGCGGCTTCCTGATCGACATCGATACCGACGACATCCTCGCCGTATTGCTCGACCAAGGCATCATAGGCGCCCGTCCCCACTCGGCCCATGCCACAGACCAGAACGCTCGATTTGCCGAAACTCAATGCCTCGTCACCGACCAGGCGCTGATCGCGCTCGAAACCCTTTAGCCAGGGCCGCATGGCCAGGTAGATGTTATCGGCTTGAAGGTTCAACGCCGAAGCAGCGATAAATGACATGGCTACTGCCACAGCCATGACAACCAGCCAGTCGACATGAAGCCATCCGTTGGCGACCGCGATTGAGCCGACGATCAGGCCGAACTCGCTGAAGTTGGAGAGCGATTGCGAGGCCAGCGCGGCCGCACGGATACGGACCCGAAAACGCGTCAGCAACCAGAAGTACAAACCGGTCTTGATCGGCAAGGCGAGCACCAGCAGCATTGCCACTAGCAGCAAACCAAGATCCGGAACCCCTGCCATGCCGATACTGAGAAAAAAGCCGACCAGGAACAGGTCCTTGAGGCTGAGCAGAGCTCTGAACAGCTCGGTCGCCTTGGGGTGCCCGGATAGCAGGACGCCAAACACCAGGGCCCCGAGGTCACCCTTGAGATCCACCAGCTCGAATAGGCTGGCGCCGCCGAGTGCCAGCACCAGCCCGAACAAGACGAGCAATTCGCCGTGGCCGGTGCGATTCAGCAGGCCTGCCAGCAACGGCCGGGAGGCGATGATGGCGACAATAATCATGGCCGCCCAGGGAGAAGGGACCTTCGCGGCCGAAACACCCAGAAAGATCACCGCAGCGATGTCCTGAATGATCAACACCCCGATTGCGATGCGACCGTACCAAGCCGCCATGTCGTCCTTGTCCTCCAGCAGCTTGACGGCGAACACGGTACTCGAGAACGACAAAGCGAATCCGAGCAAGACTGCGGTGAGCGGTGTCAGCTTATTGAATATTGGAAACTCGAGAACCGCGAGCAGCAGTAGCACGCCGCTGGACACCAGGACAATCGCCAGCATATGTAAAGACGCTACGCCCCAGACTTCCGGGCGTAGCAACTGGCCGATCCGCAACTTGAGTCCGATCGAGAACAACAACAGGGTCACCCCGAGGTCGGCCATCTCGTTGAGAAAGGCGCCGCCCTCGGCGCCGAGCGCATTGAGCACAAAGCCTGCTATCAGAAAACCCACCAGCGCAGGCAGCCGCACCTGAGTAGCGAGGAACCCAAAGGCGAAGGCAACTGCAATCCAGATGGGGTCGCGGTAGTCGATTGAAGCGAGGAGGCTTTCCATTCAGGTCAATCGCTGGCCACTACCGGCGCGTCAAACGCCTCGGGCTGGTCCGGGATTTCCGTGAAGACCCCCATCAGTGGGAAGTTGATGTAGTAGTTGTAGCGCCCGATCTTGTGCTTCTCGACAAAGCCCTGGTCGGTCAGGCGGTCGAGGTACTTGGTCGCGGTCAGGCGTGATACGCGCAGGTCGTTCTGCAACGCCTCGATCTTGGTGTACGG
>CBDTXT010000144.1:0-7334 GCA_965364465.1 uncultured Chromatiaceae bacterium | reverse complement strand
ACGAATGCTGTGCCAGAAGCGCGGCCGCGACATCCGGCTCACGCCCTGCCTCCCGGGCCGCCGGTGGCACGATGCGACACCGCGGGCGCGTCAAGGTGCAGTACCGGGGGCGGCGCCCTGGTGCCTTGCTTCGGGCGACCCGGGCAACGGGCGGTCCGGGATCCTGAGGACCGGGCCGCGTGGCGCAGGGGCGTGCCCGGGCGCCCGGTTGGCCGCTGCAGTACCGCGTGACCGCGCAGCCGGTTGGGGGCGGGACTGCCGGTCGCGGGATCCGCCTGTTTCAAGGCGGGGCTTGTTGCCATCAGACACGCGCCTGTTGCATTGACACCAGCGCAGTTTAACTGCAAACGCGGCGCCGTCTGATGGTTCCGGGACGGGCCGACCACCAACCCGCCGGTCTGCGGCCTGGAGTCCATCTCAGCCACGGGCGCGACGGGCCCTATTGCCCTGATAGAATGCGAGTTCGAAGTGCAGGCTGCTCGCGACATTGCCTGTCGCAGCCCGTTGTTTTTCCCGCGTTCGCTGATGCCCCGCGGGCCGCGCCGGGTTTCGGTGAGGGCCTGCACCATCGTGCGTCCCTCAGTGTGAAGAGTTCCTGATGGCAAGTAAGAAAAAGCGCAGGCGCGCGCGTCCGCGAAAGACACGCAAGGGCCGGACCGCCGACCGTTCGGGCTGGCGACTGCTGGCCGCCCTGCTGGTCCTGGTGACGCTGCTGGCCGGCGGCTACACGCTATACCTGGCCAAGACCGTCCGGGTGAAGTTCGAGGGCAAACGCTGGGCGATTCCGGCGCAGATCTATGCGCGTCCGCTGGAGTTGTACGCCGGGGCCGATGTCTCGGCCGCGCAGCTCGAGGCGGAGCTGCGCTTTCTTGGTTATCGCGAGGTCGCCGAGGTGTCGGGTCCGGCACAGTGGGCGGCCAAAGGCCGGACCATCACGGTCCACAGCCGCGACTTCCACTTCTGGGACGGCAGCGAACAGGGCCGGGCCGTCGTTGTCCGGCTATCGCAATCGGGGGTCGACAGTGTCCGCAGCGCATCCCGAGGGCGCGAGATCGATCTGATGCGGTTGGAACCCGCGCTGGTCGGCAGTATCTACCCGGCGCACAGCGAAGATCGTGTGCTGGTGCAGCGCGCCGAGTTGCCGAGCCACCTGGTGCAGGGCCTGCTCGCGGTCGAGGATCGGCGTTTCTTCGAGCACGCCGGCGTCGACGTCCGTGGCATCGCGCGCGCCCTGGTGGCGAACCTGCGCGCCGGAAAGACCGTCCAGGGTGGCAGTACGCTGACCCAGCAACTGGTCAAGAACTTCATCCTCACCCCCGAGCGGTCCATCGCCCGCAAACTCAACGAGGCGATCATGGCCCTGATCGTCGAGGCGCGGTACGACAAGGACGAGATACTCGAGGCGTATGCGAACGAGATCTATCTCGGCCAGGAGGGTGCGCGCGCGATCCACGGCTTCGGGCTGGCCGCCTATTTCTACTTCAACCGCCCGCTGCGTGAACTGCAGGTGCATGAGACGGCGCTGCTGGTGGGCCTGGTCAAGGGCGCGTCCTATTACAACCCACGGCGTCATCCACAGCGTGCGCTCGAGCGGCGCAATCTGGTCATCGACCAAATGCGGAAACTCGATTTTCTGAACGATGCGCAGGCCGCCGCCGCGCGGCAGCAGCCACTCGGCGTCAGTGCGCGGGGCGCTGCGCATGGCCAGCGGGTGCCGGCCTTCGTCGACCTGGTCAGGCGTCAGTTGCGCCGCGATTATCGCGAGCAAGACCTGACTACCGAGGGTATGCGCATCTTCACCACGCTCGACCCCTGGGTGCAGCAGCAGGCGGCCAGCGTGCTCGACGCCCGCCTCGCGAAGATCGAAAAGTCGCGCGGCATCGGCGCCGGCAGCCTGCAGGGCGCACTGGTCGTTGCGACGGCGCAGAATGGTGAGGTGGAGGCGCTGGTCGGGGGCCGCGATGCGGACTATGCGGGTTTCAATCGCGCGCTGGACGCGATCCGTCCGATCGGCTCGCTGATCAAGCCCGCGGTCTACCTGGCGGCGCTGCAACGCCCGGAGCGCTATACGCTCAGCAGCCTGATCGACGACCGGCCGGTCGACCTGAAGCTTCCCAACGGTCAACGCTGGCAACCCCGGAACTATGACCGCAAGGTCCATGGGCGGGTCGCGCTGCACGAGGCCCTGGCGCGCTCGCTCAATCTCGCCACCGTCAACCTGGGCCTGGCTATCGGGTTGCGGCCGGTGATCGACACCCTGCAGGCTCTCGGTGTGGCCCGCGACATCGACCCGCTGCCGTCGCTGTTACTCGGCGCATTGTCGCTGTCGCCGCTCGAGGTGACGCAGCTGTACCAGACAATCGCCGCGGGCGGATTCCGTTCGCCGCTGCGCGCGATCCGGGCGGTGCTGGACAATACGCAGCAGCAACTGCAGCGTTATCCGCTGACGGTCACCGAGGCCGCTGACCCCGCCGCGGTGTTCCTGCTCAATCGTAATCTGGTCGAGGTGACCGAGTCTGGCACCGCGGCCGGACTGCGGCGGCGGCTGCCGGACACGCTCCAGGTGGCGGGCAAGACCGGGACCACCAACGATCTGCGCGACAGCTGGTTCGCCGGATTCTCCGCCAACCGCGTCGCCGTGGTCTGGGTCGGCCGCGACGACAACGCATCGACCGGCCTGACCGGCGCGCAGGGCGCACTGCCGGTCTGGGCCGACCTGATGCGCGGTATCGACAATCTCCCGCTGCAGCTCAGCCCACCGGGCGGGGTGGAGTACCACTGGATCGACCGCAGCGGCCGGCTCGCCGCCGAGCACTGCGTTGGGGCCATGGCCTTTCCGTACATCGCGGGCTCGCAGCCCACCGAACGTTCGGACTGCTTGGGGCCGCCCGGTCGCGGCGGCCTGTTGCGGGGCCTGTTCGATTAGATGGATGATAGAAGCCTGATGACGTTCACGAAAATCACGATCGCAGGGATTAGCGGCCATCGTGCCGGATTCGCGGGCCCGGCGCTGCTCTTGGTCGCGGTGCTTGCGCTATCGGGCTGTGCCGGGACCGACCGCAGCGACCGTCCCGCCAAGGTGGTGGACGGGACGGTTGTGCCCCCCGCGGCGACAGGTGTCGAAACCGAACCGCCGTCGCTGCCGAGCACCAGCGACATCCAGATCTCGGCCTACCGGCCGCCGGTCCAGCCCACCTATACGCGGCCCGAACCCAAGCGCGCGGTGGCCGCGCTGCTACGCCGGGCCGAGGGCCAGCGCAACAGCGGGGACCTGGATGCGGCAACCGTGAGCCTGGAGCGCGCGCTGCGCATCGCACCCGATGAGCCGCTGTTGTGGCACGAGCTGGCCGCGGTGCGCATGGCGCAGCGGCGCCCCGACCTGGTCGTCCAGCTGGCGGCCAAATCCAACGCATTGGCTAGTCCTCAGGATCGCCAGCTGCGCGGCGACAATTGGCGACTGATCGCCGGTGCGCGGCGTGCTCTCGGCGATAGCGACGGTGCGCGCGAGGCGGAACGCCGCGCGATGTCTTACGACTAGTTCCATGGCCGCCGCCGTGCGGCGGCAATCAGCTGTCCGGACCCGGCACGTCGGGCCGGCGCCAAAGCACTCAGGAGGATCTTATGGCCGATATCCAACTCTCATCGCAACTCTTCCAGGACATCCAGGACGCGGTACGGCGTCAGGAACCGCAGGCCGACCAGGGCGTGGTAATGCAGTACCTCGCCGCGGTGATCGGCTACATGCTGGGCAGCCAGCGCGACATGCCGGCTGCGGAGCAGGACGCGTTCATGGACGAACTGTGCGGATTCGCGCGGCACGTCTACGCGGACATTGGGCAGCGCCAGCAGGCACAATCGCCGACCAATCAGGCCTTCGGGTACTGGGAGCCGCCCAAGCACTAGTGCACTTTGGGTCCTGCCGTGCGCTGCGCCTGAAGTGCCTCGCCGCTTCGGTATAGAATCCGCGTGACCATCCCGCGAGGTGAGCGCATTGAGCAATCCCTATGCCGCCGACAAATTGATTGCGCAGGCCCGCGAGCTTGCGGCCGAGTACCGGCGCACCATGGGCAAACCGCTGCCCGGCATCAGCAACGAGATCGCCGGGCACGATGCGGTGCGGCTGCTCGGGCTCGAGCCCAACGATGCGCAGCTGGCGGCCGGCTGGGATGCGCTGGACCCGCAAACCGGTCGGCGGGTTCAAATAAAGAGCCGCACGATATTCGACGAGAGCAAGGGCGGCGAGCGCATTGGCCAGCTCAAGCTGAACCAGGAATGGGACTCGGTCGTGCTGGTGTTGATGGACGAGGACTATCAGCCGTACGAAATCTACGAGGCGCTGCGCGAAGACCTCGCGGACTTCGCCGGCGCGCCGAGCAGCGGCCGTGCCAAGCGTGGCGCGATGTCCGTCGCGCGCTTCAAGATCGTCGGTGAACTGGTCTGGGACCGTGTCAGCGGGCTGAGCCGCGGGGTGTGGGACAACCAGACCGACCGCTGATGGAAGTTGCGGATATCCTTGGCCCGCAGGGCCTGCTCGCGCGCAGCGTCGACGGTTTCGCGTTCCGGGTGCAGCAGTTGGGCATGGCCGAGGCGGTGGCCGAACTGCTCGAGAACGGCGGCAGTCTGATCGCCGAGGCCGGTACCGGGACGGGCAAGACCTTCGCGTATCTGGTGCCCGCGTTGCTGTCTGGGCAGAAGCTGATCATCTCCACCGGCACCCGCAACCTGCAGGATCAGCTGTTCCTGCGCGACCTGCCGAAACTGCGCGAGGCGATGGCAAGCCCGGCCAGGGTCGCGCTGCTCAAGGGTCGAGCCAATTACCTCTGTCTGCAACGTCTCGACGGCGCGCTGCAAGACGCACGTGGACACCGGCGTGACAGCCTGCGCTGGCTGCTGAGGGTGCGTGACTGGTCCGGACTGACCGAGCGCGGCGATATCTCCGAACTCACCGGCATACCCGAGGATGCGCCGATCTGGCCGCTGGTCACCTCGACCACGGACAACTGCCTTGGCCAGGAATGCAGCGCATGGAGCCGGTGCCATCTGGTCGAGGCGCGGCGGCGCGCCCAGGAGGCGGATATCGTCGTGGTCAACCATCACCTCCTGTGCGCCGATTTCGCGCTCAAGGACGACGGTTTCGGTGAGCTCTTGCCGGGTGCGGATGCGTTTATCATCGACGAGGCACACCAGTTGCCGGAGGTGGCCAGCAACTTTTTCGGCACCACGGTCAGCACCCGGCAGATACTCGATCTCAGCCGCGACAGCCGTCTCGAGTACGAGCGCGAGGCCGGCGACCTGCCGTTGCTGCCAGAGCATCTCGACGCCTTGAGCAAGGCCGCGCGCGATCTGCGTCTGGCTTTCGGCCAGGGACTGCGGCGTGGGCCCTGGAGCGAGGTCGATGCCGACGATGCGATCGGGCAGGCGCTCGACACCTGCCGCGAGCGGCTGGGCGAGGTCGGGGCCACGCTGGAGACGCTGCGCGGCCGCGGCAAGGGGATGGATGCCTGTCACGCGCGCTGCGTCAAGCTGATGCACCAGCTGGAGGGTCTGGTCAGTCCGGAGGCGGGCAGCCCGGACATCCGCTGGTTCGAGACCTATCAGCAGAGCCTGCGTCTGAACAGCACACCGCTCGATATCGCCGAGGTGTTCAGTCTGCAGATGCAGCGACACCCGGCGAGTTGGGTGTTCACGTCGGCGACGCTCGCGGTCGGCGACAGCTTCGAACACTTCCAGCGCCAGCTCGGTCTGTTCGATGCGACCACCCGCAAATGGGACAGTCCCTTCGACTTTGCCGAGCAGGCACTGTGGTTCGTACCGCGCGGCATGCCGCAGCCGAGCGATCCTGGCTTCACCGCTGCGGTTATCGAATGCGTCGTACCGATACTCCAGGTCAGCGCCGGTCGGGCGTTCCTGCTGTTCACCAGCCATCGGGCCCTGCGCGAGGCGGCGGAGCGCTTGGTGGACCGGATCGAATCCCCACTGCTGGTGCAAGGCAGTGCGCCGAAGACCGAGCTGCTGGAGCGCTTCGTCGAACACGGGCATGCGGTGCTGCTGGGCACTGCGAGCTTCTGGGAGGGTGTCGATGTACGCGGCGAGGCCCTGTCGGTGGTGGTCATCGACAAGCTGCCGTTCGCCTCGCCCGGTGACCCGGTGCTGCAGGCGCGCCTCGATGCCATCCGGCGCGGTGGCGGCAACCCGTTCATGCAGCATCAGGTGCCGCAGGCGGCGATTGCGCTGAAGCAGGGGGCCGGACGCCTGATCCGCGACGCGAGTGACCGCGGCGTGCTGGTGGTGTGCGACCCACGATTGCTGAAGAAGGGCTACGGACAGACCTTCCTCGATGCGATGCCACCGTTCGGACGCACCCGTGATCTCGACCAGGTGCTGGCGTTTTTCGACTAGCGCAACGACGGGAGGCAGAGACGGTGCCGGTCCGCTGACCGGTCCTCACCCCCGTGCTATCTTCAGGTTAACGACAACGTCGTCCGTTGCGTCACATGGTCGCGGAGCGGCATGCGACGGGCTTGCGACTGTGCTGGTCGATGCTCGCTAACGATCCGAGCTTCGTGGGCGGTGACTGGATCAAGGGTTTCCAGTCTATCGCCGGGTCGCGCGCCGTTCGGCTCGGTCTGAGGGTAGGTTGGTCAATTCAGGGAGAGACGCATGAAAAGGAGCGGCCCGGACGCGAGTGCACACCGTCGCCCACAGCGGTTGATTGGCCTTCTGTGCCTACTTTGCGCCTTCGCGACGTCAGGTGCTGCGGATCAGCCGCCGCTCGGGCACAAGATGAACCCGATCGAGCCACCGGTCGCGTCAGCCGATTTCACGTTGCCGGACATGAACGGTGATCCGCACGCGCTGAGTGATTATCGTGGCCGGGTGTTGATGTTGAACTTCTGGGCGACCTGGTGCCCACCGTGCCGGCGCGAGATGCCCTCGATGCAGCGCCTCTACGCAAAGTACCGTGACCGCGGGCTGGCCGTGGTCGCGGTCAATCAGTGGGAGGACGAGCAGCTCGTGTCCGAGTTCATCGGACACCTCAGCCTGGCGCCGGACTTTCCGATCCTGTTCGACCGCGAGAATCGCGTCGCCGAGACTTACGGGGTAAAGGGTCTGCCCACGACCTATCTGCTCGACCGCGACGGCAACATCCGGTTCGTGGCGATCGGCGGGCGGGAGTTCGATCACCCTGAAGTCGAGGCCCTGATCGAAGGTCTGTTGTAGCGAGGATCGCGCAGGCGACGGGGCCGCCTTAGCGTCAATGGCACTTACTTAACGGTGATCGTCGGGTAGTTAGTTGGCCCACCGACACGGGTCATTTCTTGCGGAAAACACCG
>CBDTXT010000143.1:0-7430 GCA_965364465.1 uncultured Chromatiaceae bacterium | reverse complement strand
TCGCGAGGTCGGGGTGGACCGGGGATTCGATCACATCGTACAAGAGTTTCATCCGGAGTCCCCGGTCACCGGTCGGTCCATCGCGCACGGCCGGTTCCCTCAATCGCCGTCCGGTCCCGCCCGCCTCAGCGCGGTGCCGCAACGCCGGCAGTGGTAGCTGGTCCGGTTTCGCTGTACGCGGTTATGGCGAGTGGTGCTGAGCTGATGGCGCATGCAGGCGCAGGCATAGTCCCAGCGGCGCTGGCGCTGCAGGCCGGCTTCGTCCAGCGTGTAATCGTGACAGCGGGTCGGGTCCTGGATCCCGAAATGCCGCATGATCGATCGCCACTCGGGGCCATGTGGCCGGACCCGGCCGAAACAGGCCACTGTGACCAGGTGGGCGACCTCGTGGGCGACCGTATGCCGCAGGAAGTGGTCCCGGTGGCGCTGCGCGATGTCGGTGTTAAAGCGCAACTCGGTCCGTCCGCCGACGTGCCAGATCGCCTGGCCTGCGACCCTGCCGCGCAGGTCCAGGCGCACCCTCGGGTGGGGCAGCCGCGCACGGTGCGCCGCGCACAAGGGGGCGGCCGCGCCCAGGAGCTCACGGACGCGGGCCGCTATCTGTCCAGCGATGTCTTCGCCGGCCGGCTCCATCGATGATGCACTCGGCGCCTGCCGGTCACCCATGGCGTGCCTCAGTCGGCGATCAGCTGAAGGTATTCCATGCGCGTTGCCTGCGACTCACGGAACGTGCCCAGCATCACTGAGGTCTTCATGGTCGAGTTCTGCTTCTCCACACCGCGCATCTTCATGCACAAATGCTCGGCTTCTATGGTGACCGCGACACCAGCGGGCTGGATCACCTCTCTGATCGCATCGGCGATCTGCACCGTGAGATTTTCCTGGATCTGCAGCCTGCGTGCATACATGTCGACGATGCGCGCGATCTTAGAAAGGCCGATCACCTTGCCGCGAGGCAGGTAGGCCACATGGGCGCGCCCGATGAAGGGCAGGATGTGATGCTCGCAGAGCGAGTACAACTCGATATCCTTGACGATGACCATGTCATCGTTGCTGCTTGGAAAGATCGCACCATTGAGTACCGACTGCAGGTCCTGCTCGTAGCCATGACACAGGTAGGCGATCGCCTTGGCCGCCCGTTCCGGGGTCTTGACGAGACCTTCCCGCTGAAGGTCTTCCCCCAGTCCATCGATAATGGCTGCGAAGTGTGATTGAAGCTGCTCGATCTGCATACCGACTCCGTTGGTCGTAGGGATTTTCGCGGCGCGCAGCCCGGCGTTTCTGGGTCGCGGCGCCCGTGGTCCGGGCCGGGCCCCACGCCGACGCGCTGCATTGTTCAGATGAAGGCTGCGGCCGTGAACATGACGACGGCGAGGATGGAAAGCATGATCGCCGATTGTTTCCAGTTGTTGTAGTTCAGGTACAGTGCGTTCCTGTGCGGCACCACCACCGCCAGGACGGCGCCCAACAGGCTCGCGCCACCGATGACGAGAAAGAATTTCTGCAGCCATTCGCGCTTGATGCCCGAGGAGCCGGATACGCCGCCGCCGATGGTTTCGAACTTGTTGGCGAGTGCCGGTTCGATCAGCAGGGCGAGGAAGACGACGAGCAGCCACACCAATCCGGCTTGCTTCATTCCGCGGATCATTTGCCGGCCTTGTTCAATGGTGCGATGCCCCGACCCTGAGCTTTCCGGTATCCAGGGATCGCGTGATCTCCTGCGCAGTGACCGGCTTTCCCAGTAGATAACCCTGCAGGAAGTCGCACCCAGCGTCGCTAAGCCAACGCCGCTGCGCCGCCGTCTCGACCCCTTCCGCGACTACCCGCAGTCCCAGCGCGTGCGCCATCAGCACGATCGCGTTTACGATCGCACTGCTGTGGTTGTCGTCGGGCAGATCGCCGATAAACGACCGATCGATCTTCAGCTTGCTGATCGGCAGTCGCTTGAGCTGGCTGAGCGACGAATGCCCGGTACCAAAGTCGTCCATCGCGATCTTCATCCCCACCTGTTCGCGTATCTCCGCGAGTTGCTGCAGCGCGTATCCTCCATCCTCGACGAGCAGACTCTCGGTGATCTCGAACTCGAGGCAATCGGGCCGGAGTCCGGTACGTTGCAAAACCGCAAGGAGCTGGCTGGCACAATCCGCCCGCAGCTGAAAAGGCGAGAGGTTGACTGCGAGGGTGAAACCCTGATGTCCTCCGGCCTGCCAGACCTGCGCCTGGCGACACGCGGTCTCGGTTACCCAACAGCCGATATCGTGAATCAGTCCGGTCTCTTCGGCGACCGGAATGAAAGCGCTGGGCGGGACCATGCCGCGCCGCGGGTGTCGCCAACGCAGCAGCGCCTCTACCGCGACCAGGCTGCCATCCTCGGCAGCGAACTGCGGCTGGTAATGCAGCAGGAACTCGCGGTTGGCGAGCGCCCCGCGCAGATCGTGTTCCAGCTCGACCCGTTGTCTTACGTCCTTCGTCAGCCGGGGGGCGTAGAAGGCCAGGTGGTTGCGCCCGAGTTCCTTGGCGCGGTACATCGCGACATCTGCATGCTGCAGCAGCGAGTCGGGATCGCGCGCGTCGCCTGGGTGGATGCTGATGCCGATACTCGCGGTCACAACCAGCGACTTGCCGCAGAGCGTAACCGGCTGCGAGAGGTGAGCAAGGACTCGTTCGGCGACTCCCTGGGCATCCGCCGGATCGGCAATGTCTTCGAGCAGCACGACGAACTCATCGCCGCCGAGTCTTGCGACGGTGTCGCCCTGCTGCACCGACCCTTGCAGCCGTTCTGAAACGATGCGCAGCAGCTCGTCACCGGCCTGGTGTCCGAGTGAATCATTGATATTCTTGAAGTGGTCCAAATCGATGAAGAGCAGCGCGAGCATGGACGAGTACCGGCTGGCATGGCGTATCGCCTGCTCCAGTCGTGCGCTGAGCAACAGCCGATTCGGTAAATCACTGAGCGCGTCGTGGTGGGCCAGGTGCCAGAGTTCGCGCTCGGAACGCTTGGTGTCACTGATATCCGCGAACACGGAGACGTGGCTGTTCAGCGTGCCGTCAGCGTCCCTGATAGCCTTGACGGACAGCCATTGTGGATAGACGTCGCCCTTTTTCCGCCGGTTCCAGATCTCACCGCGCCACTCACCCGTCTCCTGCAGGGTGCGGTAGAACTCCCGGTAAAACGCCGCGTGCTGCCGGCCCGAGTTGAGAATGCGTGGACTCCTGCCGATCGCTTCCTGGGCGCTGTAACCGGTGATGAGTTCGAAGGCCCGATTGACTTGGACGATACAGTGCCGCGCGTCGGTCACCATCACTGCCTCGCGCATATGGTCGAATGCAACACTGGCCGCGTGCAGGCGTCGTTCATGGTACTCGCGCTCGAGCACGATGCCGGCCAGATAGCTGCCGGTTTCCAGTAGACGCCGGTGAAACGGATTTGGCGCTCGACATTCGAAGCTGGTCAACGCGAACGAGCCGACCACGACGTCGAGTGCGGCCCTGATCGGTGCCGACCAGCACGCCTGCAGCTTGAACCGCTCGGCAATATCCAAGAGGCCGGCCCAGCGCGGGTCACCGAGTATCCTCTCGACGTAGACCGGCTCGTTGCGATACACCGCATTGCCACAGGAGCCGGCATCCGGGCCCGGTTTGAGGCCATTGAGCGCCTCGATCGCTGATGCCGGAATGCTCGGTGCCGCACGTACCCTAAGACTGGTTCGTTCATCGTCGAGCAGCATGACCGACGCGACCGCATTGGGCAGCAGCGCCTCGGACATTCGACACAGCTGATCGAGAATGTCGCCAGCCGCGCCGCCTGCTGCAATCATCTCCAGCGCGTGGCGCTGAAGCCGAAACAGTTCCTCCAGTTGAACATTGTCTATCGCCGACCGCTCGCTGAATGGCGATTCCGCATGCACTGCGCTCATGGGGTGGGATGCGAATCCTTTGTCGGCGTTGTCCGACAGTCGTGCCTGAAACCTGTTCCAGAATGCCGCTGATCAACTGCGCGCTGGGGGAGGCGACTCACCGAGGACGCGTAATTTAAAAGGTATAGCGCGCAGCGCATAAAAAAACCACCCCGATTGCGCGGTGTGGTTGAATGGTACAGCCTTTTTTCTTTCGGCGGTCCCCGCCGCTTATTGCCCGATGCGCGAGGCTCTCCCGCCCGGGAGGCAGGCCTCGGCCGTGCTCAGAAGAGCCCCCGTGTGTCGCAGCCTCCGCGCCGCAGCTCACCGCTGCAGCGCTGCAGGTTTCCGATGCGGCGTAACGGCGTCTGGTGAGGCTGCGAAACCGTGTTACTCGCAGCGCATAGCGGACATCGATACCAGACCTGCCTGACCCGCCCCTCGGCGACCTGATCGGTTTGCTCCATCTCGCTGTCACAGTGGCGGCAACGCATGCTGGGCTCCAGTCTGTACAAGTTATCGGAAGTCTACCGGGAATCGCGAGGTTTCACAATAAATTGTGTCTGGAAGAAAAGGAAACACCATATATTGGGTATGTGGGTTCATCCTGCGCTCGAATCCTGTACGAAACGGCATCGCACGGGTCTGGTACCGCGCGCCGTGGCCGATGCAACCGTCGGCCAGCCGGTAGCAGAAACGGGGTGGGCCAACTTCGCGCCCGCCCTGAGGGACCACCGAAGGAACCGGTGGTCCCAGGTGCTCAATCCCAGCTCAGGGTGCCGCCGGTCTGATACTCGGTGACGCGGGTCTCGAAGAAGTTCTTCTCCTTCTTCAGATCCAGCACCTCGGACATCCAGGGGAACGGGTTGGTCGCACCAGGATACTGTTCCTGCAGCCCGATCTGTGAACAGCGCCGGTTGGCAATGAACTGCAGGTACTCTTCGAACATCGGCGCATTCAGGCCGAGGATGCCTCGCGGCATCGTATCGTAGGCATATTGAGTCTCAAGCGAGACCGCATCGCGGATCATCTGCACAATTTCATCCTTGAATTGATCGGTCCAGATGTGCGGGTTTTCGATCTTGATCTGGTTGATCACGTCGATGCCGAAGTTCATGTGCATCGACTCGTCGCGCAGGATGTACTGGAACTGTTCGGCGGTGCCGGTCATTTTGTTGCGTCGGCCCATGCTCAGTATCTGGGTAAAGCCCACGTAGAAGAAGATGCCCTCGAATATCACATAGAAGGCGACCAGCTCTCGAAGCAGCTTCTGGTCGTTTTCCGGTGTGCCGGTATGAAAGCCCGGGTCGGCCAGGTGCTGCGTAAAGGGCAGGGCCCATTCCGCTTTGCGAGCGACCGCGGGCACCTCGCGGTACATGTTGAATACCTCGCCCTCGTCGAGACCGAGCGATTCAATCACGTACTGGTAGGCATGGGTGTGCAGTGCTTCCTCGAAGGCCTGCCGCAACAGGTACTGTCGGCATTCGGGATTGGTGATGTGACGGTACACGGCCAGCACCAGGTTGTTGGCCACCAGCGAGTCGGCCGTCGAGAAGAAGCCGAGATTGCGCTTGATGATCATGCGCTCGTCTTCGGTCAGGCCGTTCGGGTCGCGCCACAACTGGATGTCCGCATTCATGTTGACCTCTTGCGGCATCCAGTGATTCGCACAGCCGTCCAGGTACTTCTGCCAAGCCCACTCATACTTGAAAGGCACCAACTGGTTGAGATCGGCACAGCAGTTGATGATCTTTTTGTCGTCGACCCGGATGCGCCCGGCCCCCATCTCCAGCGACTCGAGTCCGGTGGCCCCCGCGTCGACCGCGGTTTCGTAGTCGGCGGATGTGTGCGCCACGTTCAGCGGGTCGGGGTTGACGCTTGGCGCGGCGCCGGCGGTCGCCATGAGTGCGGCGTTAGCAACCAGTCCGTCCCCGGCATGCAGGTGGCGCCGGGTGATTGGGGTCGGTGCCGGAGCCGTCTCGTCGACGGTGGCAACGGGTGGTGCCGCGCCTTTGGGCTTGCTGGTGCCTGCGGTGGATTGCAAGGGATCATCCCAGTTAAACATCATTTCCCCTTTCATTCTGCTCGTTGGTGGTTTCAGCCGCCGCGTCGGCGGTCGGTGCAGCGCCGTCGGTCGTCCGCGGGCCGCTTTATTTTGGTGCCGAAGTGACCCCAGTCCCCCTTGGGTGGTGGTCTGTGACATTGTTTTAATGTCGGGCGAGAGTTCTCAGGGCCCCTCCGGCATAGACCTGTCACGCCGTCACACCGGCGTTAATCCCATTTGAGCCCGCCGGCCTGGTATTCCGTCACGCGGGTTTCGAAGAAGTTCTTTTCCTTGCGCAGATTCGCCTGTTCGTCGAGCCAGCTCAGCGTCGGTTCCGCACCGGGATAAGGCTCTTCCAGGCCAAGGCTGCGTGCACGCCGGTTGGCGATGAAGCGGTATTGGCCGACATGGTCGTCCTTGCTGTAACCCAGGATAGGGTCACGAAGGATGTAATCGGCATACGCGACCTCGGCGGCCTCGCATTCGGACCACATTTCGGCCATCGCGTCGGGATCGGGGCTTATCTGTTCTTCCACCATGATCTGCTTGGCCACCCGGATACCGAAAGAGGCATGCAGCACTTCGTCGCGCATGATGTACTGGAACTGCTCTGCGGTACCCTTCATCAGCCCGCGGCGCTGCAGTGCGAATATCGGGCTGAAGCCGTTGTAAAACCAGCAGCCCTCGAAGATGCCGGCAAAGAAGATGTAGGCAAGCAGGAAATTGTGCAGTTCCTCTCGATCGGTCAGGTCGATATCAGCTCGCAGGATCGAGTTGAGGCGACGGTTGGCAATCTCGATCTTGCCATTGATCTCCGGTACCACCCGGTATCGGTTGTAGATCTCGCCCTGGTCGAGGCCGATGGACTCGATGCAGTGCTGGTAGGTCCAGGTGTGCAGGGACTCCTCGTAGACCTGGCGTGCCTGGTAGATCTGAAGTTCGGGTGCCGACATCTTCTCCATCACCGCCAGCCCGATGTTGCGCATCGCGAGAATGTCTGACGTGGTCAGATAGGACAGCACGTTCTCGTACACGTGGCGCTCTTCCAGCGTCAGTTTGTGGTGGTAGTCGTGTACGTCCTGCGCCATGCCGATGTCGAGCGGCGTCCAGTGATTGCGGTTGGCGTTCAGAAAATACTCCCAGGCCCATGGGTACTTGAACGGCGCCAGTTGATTGATGTCGGTCATGCCGTTGATGACGCGCTTGTCGTCCGGGTTGACCGGTTGCAGCTTGACCTTTGCGGCAACGGCCTGCGCGCGCTGCGGCTCCGCGGGCTTCTGGCCGGCAGGCGGTGGTGGCGCCTTGTTCGGCGCGATGGCCGGCGCCAGTGGATCGTCCCAGTTCAACATGCTGCGTTCTCCAAGTTACTCACCCGCACCTTCTACTGGCAGGCCTCGCAGTCGGGGTCGAGGATGCTGCAGGCCTTGGGCGCAGCCTGCCCGACCGCCTCCGACGAGGCGCCGTAGCTGCCACCGACCGCACTCAGCTTG
>CBDTXT010000142.1:0-7478 GCA_965364465.1 uncultured Chromatiaceae bacterium | reverse complement strand
CTGAGGCCTGATATGTTGCTATCGATCACCTACAATTTCTTGTTCGTGCATCCCGCCCCGACCGGTGGGACATCGGTCCGCAACGCGTTGCAGCCACTGCGCTACCGTGATCCCTATTTCCCGCTGCAATGGCTTTGCTCGCGCTTCAGCGGCCTGACGGGACACCGGCTCGGCATCAAGTTTCCGCGCCATGCGAAGATCATCGCCGCGAGCGAGATGCTGCCGCAGCAGCTTTTCGACGGGCTGTTCAAGTTCATTTTTGTGCGCAACCCATGGGATCTGCAGGTCAGCTCCTTCCACCATATCCGCCGTGAGCGGCCGCAGCTGATGTCCCACATCGAAACCTTCGAGGAGTTCCTGCGCTGGAAGCTCGATCCGGAGCGCCCCTATCAATACCATGTCGATACCTCGATCGAGCTCCAGTCCGATTATGCGGTCGATTTGCATGGCCGACTGCTGGTCGATTTCCTCGGCCGCTACGAGAACTTGCAAGAGGATTTCGTCGAGGCCTGCCGGCGCATCGGTATCCGGCCGCGCGCGCTGCCGCACAAACGTCAGGCCCGCGACCGTGCGCAAGACTATCGCGGTTATTACAGCGACGATCTGGCCGAGTTGGTGGCCAGACGCTTCGAGCCCGACATCCGCCTGTTTGGCTACACTTTCGATCCACCGCGCGGCGGCTGAATCCCGACGAGCAAACCCCGCCCGGCGCCACAATCGCGGTGACGGCCCCGGCCCGTTCGGCCGAGTTATCTGAGAACGCGGGCGCCATCCGGCCACGCGGCTGGCCGGTCGTCGCCAACAAGGAGCCCGCGATTGACCGCCTGAGGGTGGGCCGGTCCGGCGGCGACCCCGGGCGGCCATCCGATTCGGCAAGGTCACGCGTACTCGGTCTCGCCGAAACTCTCGGCGCTATAGCGGTAGACCTCGACCTGGCCGGACCAATGGTTCGCGGCCAGCCCAGCCTTCAGCTTCAGGTGGGCCAGGAAATCGGCCGGATCCGGCAGGCTTTCCCAAACCGACGGCAGAAAGGTCCCGCGGTTAGGGCCGTCCTGGAGGATCAACCCGTCACTGCCGGGCCGGATCTGTTCCAGCAGGCTCGCCTCGTCAAGGAAATGCAGCGGTTCGGGCGGGGTGAGGATCGACAGGTGGATATCGACTTCCGGCCACTCTTCTGCGTCGAGCGGCGCGAAGCGCGGGTCGCGGAATGCCGCGGCGAACGCATTCTCAGCGACGTCCACCACGATCGGCTGGACCGCCTCTAGGTGGCCGATACAGCCCCTTAGCCGACCCTGCCGTTGCAGTGTGACGAAGCTGGCACGCACCGCTTTCAGGTCGCGGTGATACTCCGAGGGCGTTACGTTTAGCGGCCGCCCGTAGCGCAGGCCGTGCTCGATCGAGGCCCGCGCCACACCGAGCAGCGTCCTGCGCTGCGCTGCGGCGAGCCGCGCCGCGTGCGGATCAGTAGAACTCGTAGGCGCCATAGCCCACTACCCTTGATCTGTCACCGGAAGTATCGCCCGAGTTGCGCAAGTCCAGCGTGCGGACACGCCAGCCATGCCGCCGCGCCGTCTTGAGCAACCCGCGTATCGGATAGGCGCCGCAGGCATCGTAGGGCCCGATGCGGCCCGCCTGCAGGGCCTCGATCATTGCCGTTGTCGCACGATCACGCCGCTGGCAGCTGCGGTAATCGTGATAGTGGCTCAGGTCTGAACTGACGACCACCAGCGTATACTCCGTGTACAGCACCTCGATCACCGCGCTGACCTGGTCGCTGTCGGCGTCACCGACGATCAGCGGCACCAGCGAAAACTCGCCAAGCACGGCCTGCAGGAAAGGCAATTGCACCTCGAGCGCGTGCTCCTGTGCGAAGGCCGCGTCGAGGGTCTGTACACCCGGCAGCCGGGCCACGCGCTCGACTGCGGCCCGGTCGACCGCGATGTTGCCCAGCGGCGTCTCAAACGCATCGGCGCTGCTGGTCGCGAGGCCATCAAAGGGCACCCGATGCGATGGTGCCAGCACCACCACGCGTCGAATCTGGTCCGCCCAGGGGGCGAGTGTCGCATATGCACTCGCTGCGATTGCCCCCGAGTACTGGTACCCGGCATGCGGTGCAATCAGCGCATGCGGCCGCTCGGTCGACTCGGCCTCGGCCGAATGCAACAGATGAACCAGCGTGCTGCGCAATTCGCGTTCGCTGCCGGGATAAAAGAGTCCGGCGACGACAGGGGTCTTGACGTGCATCATGGTGTCCTGCCCTCTCCTGGTCTAACAATTTAATCAGCGGACGGCCGCGCGCGGTGCAGGCCCGCGGCGTCGGCCTGCCCACCACGGACCCTTCGCCGATACGGGCCGTCGGCAATCAGTATCGTCCCTCTAGTTAACTACATGGTTCACCTGGGGGCATAAATCAAGCCGGGAGGTTGCGCGTGATCAAAGATACGGTCGCTGGACGTTACTGGCATCGGCTGGAAGACGGGCGCATCCAGTGCGATCTGTGCCCGCGCTATTGCCATCTGAAGGAAGGCCAGCGCGGGCTATGCTTCGTCCGCGCCCGGCAGGACGACCGAATGGTACTTACCACTTACGGGCGTTCCAGCGGTTTCTGTGTCGACCCGATCGAGAAGAAGCCGCTGAACCACTTTTTGCCGGGCACTCCGGTGTTGTCGTTCGGTACCGCCGGATGCAACCTGGCCTGTAAGTTCTGCCAAAACTGGGATATCAGCAAATCGCGCGAGATCGATACGCTGGCCGCCAGTGCCTCGCCCGAGAGCATCGCCGCTACAGCGGCAAGGCTCGGCTGTCGCAGCGTCGCGTACACCTACAACGATCCGGTGATCTTTCTCGAGTACGCGATCGACACCGCAAGGGCCTGCCGTGAGCGGGGGCTGAAATCGGTCGCGGTCACCGCAGGCTACATCTGCGATGAGCCGCGTCGCGAGTTCTTTTCCTATCTGGATGCGGCCAATGTCGATCTGAAGGCGTTCACCGAGGACTTCTACCACAAGCTGACCGGAGGTCATCTGCAACCGGTGCTGGACACGCTGGAGTATATCCACCACGAGACCGATTGCTGGCTCGAGGTCACGACGCTGCTCATCCCGGGTCATAACGACGGTGAGGCGGAACTGCACAGGCTGGCGGAATGGCACCTGGAGCGGCTCGGCCCGGACGTGCCGCTGCACTTTTCGGCCTTCCACCCGGATTACAAGATGACCGACGTCCCGCCGACCCCGGCCGCGACACTAAAGCGTGCGCGCAGGATCGCGATGGATGTGGGGCTGCACTACGTCTATGTCGGCAATGTGCACGACAGCGCGGGCGACAGCACTTATTGTCCGGGTTGCCGGCGGCGCGTGATCGAACGCGACTGGTACCAGCTGGGCGAATGGAATCTGACCGGCAGTGGCCACTGCAGCCATTGCGGCCACCAGATCGCGGGCCTGTTCGAAGACCGGCCCGGCGACTGGGGCCCGCGCCGCCTGCCGGTGTCGATGCACGAACCGCTGGAGCACCCGGCAGGCTGATTGAGCCCGTTGCGCTGCGCGGCCGCTCAGGCCGATCCAGGCTTCTGTGCCCGCGGGTCCTCGTGCTCGTCGCTCTCGCGCACCGCTTGATGCTCACGTGCCAGCAAGAGGTACACCGCGGGTACCACGAACAGCGTGAACAGGGTGCCGATGCCGAGACCGCTGGATATCACCAGACCGATATGGAAGCGACTGACTGCTCCGGGCCCACTGGCGGTCAATAGCGGCACCATCGCGACCAGCATCGCGACCGTGGTCATCAGGATCGGGCGCAGCCGAATGGTCGCCGCGCGCTCGACCGCGGCGCGTCTGTCCAGGCCCCGCTCGATCTGCAGTTGGTTGGCGAATTCGACGATCAGGATGCCGTTCTTCGCGATCAGGCCGATCAGCGTGATCAGCCCGACCTGGGTGTAGATGTTGACCGTGGCGAAGCCGAGGGTCAGGAAGGCCAGCGCCCCGGCGATCGACATGGGCACCGAAACCAGGATGATCAGCGGGTCGCGCCAGCTCTCGAACTGTGCCGCCAGCACCAGATAGATCACCAGCAGCGACATGAAGAAGGTGATCACAAGCGCGCTACCCTGCTGCGCGAACTGCCGCGTCGCACCCGTGTAGTCGAAGGAGAAGCCCGGCGGCAGCGTCTGGGCCGCGATCCCCTCCATGGCCGCCATCGCCTGCCCTTCAGATACCCCGGGGGCCATCAGCCCCTCGATCGTGACCGAGTTGAGCTGTTGGAATTGCGTGCGCTTGCTCGGCTCGACCGCTCGCTCTATCTCAACCAGCGAGGACAGCGGTACCTGCTCGCCACTGGCGCTGCGCAGGTACAGGTCGCGCAGCATCTCCGGGTTGAGGCGGAACATGCGCTCGGCCTGTGGTATCACCTTGTAGCTTCGTCCATCGAGGCTGAAGCGGTTGACGTCGTTGCCGCCCAGCAGCGTGGCCAGGTTGCGACCGATGTCGGCCATCGAAATGCCGAGGTCGGCCGCCCGGTCGCGGTCGATCACCAGGATCGCCTTGGGCCGCGAAAATTCGATCGACTTGCGCAGGAACAGGAACTGCCCGCTCGCCATCCCGCGCCCGATCAGCTGATCGGCGACCTGGTCGATCTCGCGGAAGTCGGCGTCGCTCTGCACGACGAACTGAAAAGGCAGGCCGCTGCTGCCTGGCAGGCTCGGACGTGGAAACACTGCCAGCTGGAAGCCGGCAATCTGGCTCAACAGTCCTTGTACCTCGGGCAGCACCTCCATCTGCGAGCGCGCACGCTGTGACGGTTGCTCCATCTTGAAGCCACCGAACACCACGTTGTCGTCGCCGCCGAAGCCGAGCAGCAGGAAGCTCTCGTGGTATTCCGGCACTTGTTCGAAGGCATCGATGATCTCGCGTGTATAGGACTCGTTGTACTCCAGCGACGCGGTCTGCGGTGCGACTGCCTGAAAGAAGAGGATGCTCTGGTCCTCGGTCGGTGCGAGTTCGGCCTTGCTGGTCACGAACATGAAATAGATGCTCGCGAGGACCGTCAGCGCGAACAGCAGTGTGACCGGCAGGTAATTCAGCGCGCCCTGCAGGCGTCGCAGGTAGACCCGCGCCAGCCAGTCGAAGAAATGCTCGACCGCTTTCTCGAACCGGCCCGGGTTGCCGGCCGGGCGCAGCACCTTGGAGGACAGCATCGGCGACAGTGTCAGCGCCACAACGCCCGAGATCAGGACCGCGCCGGCCAGCGAAAAGGCGAACTCGGTGAACAGCGTGCCGACTAGGCCGCCCATGAAACCGATCGGCGCGTACACCGCGACCAGTGTGGTGGTCATCGCGATAATTGGCAGGCCGAGTTCGCGAGCGCCGTCGATCGCCGCCTGAAAACGTGATTTGCCCATTTCGATGTGGCGATGCACGTTCTCCACCACCACGATCGCGTCGTCCACCACCAGCCCTATCGCCAGCACCATGGCCAGCAGGGTCAGCAGATTGACCGAATAGCCGGCGAGCAACATCAGGAATGCCGCGCCGACCAGCGACAAGGGGACGGCGACGCCGGGCACGATCGCTGCGCGAAACGAGCCGAGCGACAGAAAGATCACAACCAGTACGATCAGGACCGCCTCGATCAGCGTCATGAACACTTCGTCGATCGAGTCCTGGATGAACGCGCTGGCGTCGTACGGGATGTGGGCCTCGAGCCCGGAAGGTAGCTGGCTGCGGATGCCAGCCATCGCCGCGTGCACGCCTTTCGCGACGGTCAACGGGTTGGCGCCGGGGGCCTGCGTCACCCCGACAAAGATCGCGGGTGTGCCCTTGTACCAGGTCGCGGTCTCATAGTCCTCGGAGCCCAGCTCGACGCGTCCGACGTCGCGCAGACGCACCAGCGTGTCGTCGCTGGCGCGCACGACCAGGTTGCGGAAGTCCTCCACGTCTGCGACGTCGGTGGTCGCGGCGAGGTCGACAACCGCGTATTCGCCGCGCGCCTGGCCGATCCCCGAGAGGTAGTTGTTCGCGCGCAGTACCTCGGCCACGTCTTGCGCGGTCACGCCGAGCGCCGCCATGCGCCGTGGATCAAGCCAGATGCGCATCGCGAAGGTCTTGTTGCCGATCAATTCGGCCTTCGCGACGCCCGGTAGCGCCTGCAGTTTCGGCTGCACGACGCGCAGCAGGTAATCGTTGATCTGCGAAGGTCGCATCTCCTCGCTGTAGAAGGCGAGGTACATCAGCGCGGTGCGGTCGCCGGTCTGCGAGGTGATCACCGGGTCCTGAGCCTCTTCCGGCAGCACGTTGCGCCGGCTCGCGACCTTCGCCTGGATCTCCGCGACCGCATCGTTGGGCGGATAGTTCAGGCGCATATGCGCCTCGATCACCGACTGTCCCTGGCGGCTGGTCGAGGACAGGTAATCGATCCCCTGCGCCTCGGCGATCGCCTGCTGTAGCGGCGTGGTAATGAAGCCCTTGACCAGCTCGCTGCTTGCGCCCGGGTAGCTGGTGCTCACCGTCACCACGGTGTCCTGCGTCGCGGGATACTGGCGCACCTCCAGCGAGGTGATCGCGCGCAGGCCGATCACGAAGATCAGCAGACTGATCACGCTGGCCAGCACCGGGCGCTGGATGAACAGGTCGGTGAACTTCACGTCTGGTGTGCCCGCTCGGCCGGTGCCGGCTTGTCGTCAACTACGACTGCCTGGCCATTGCGCAGCTTGTTGTGGCCGGCGCTGACCACCTGCTCGCCGGCCTCCAGGCCCGACAGCACCGCGACACGGCCGTTGCGGGTCTCGCCGGTCTCTATTCGGCGACGGCTGACCACCTGCGCGCCCTGCTGCTGCTCGACCACGAACACGGAATCCCCGTAAGGCGCATGGCTGATCGCGGTATCCGGCACGGTCAGGACCCGGTCTTCCTCTGGCAGCAGTACCCGGACATCGGCAAACATGCCGGGTCGCAGGCGTTGCTCTGCGTTGTCGAGTACACCGCGCACACGAAAGCTTCGGCTACCCACGGTGACGCCCGGATCCGTCGCGGTGATGCGCCCTTCGAAGGCCTCATCGGGATAGGCCTGGACGCGCACCTCCAGTCGTTGCCCGACCTGCAAGCGGGCCAGTTCGCGCTCCGGCAGCGAGAAATCGACATGAATCGGGTCGAGTTTTTCCAGCGGCACGATCGCGCTGCCGGGTGTGAGGTACTCACCGGGGTCGACGCGACTGATGCCCAGTCTCCCGTCGAACGGGGCGCGGATGCGCTTTTTTTCTATCAGCGCGGCCTGCGCGGCCATCTGGGCCTCCGCGCTGTCGAGCATCGCGCGCGACTCGTCGTAGTCCGACTTGGAGACCGATTTGTCCCTGACCAGTTTCGCCACGCGGTCGAATTTGAGGCGCGCCAGGGTGCGTTCGGCGGCGAGGCCGCGCAGTTGTGCCTGATCCGTATCGTCGTCGAGCTGCAGCAGCAGTTCCCCCTCCTGCACCTGCTGCCCCG
>CBDTXT010000141.1:0-7495 GCA_965364465.1 uncultured Chromatiaceae bacterium | reverse complement strand
GTTCACCAGGATCGAGAACAGCACCAGAATCACGCCCAACCCAAGCGCCAGCGCTGCTGGCGGGTCGAAGGCAAGCGCGCGCTGCTGCATGTCCCCGGAGCCGGCGTGCAGAGCTGCAAGGTGCGCTGCGTGAGCAAGGCCGGACTGCTGGTCGAGACCGACGCCAGACTCGCGGAGGGGAGCCTGGTCGAACTCGCACTGACACGCGCCTACTCGCCGCAACTGGTCAAACTCGTGCGGCGTTCGGCCTATGTCGCGCGCGCATCGGACAGCGGCGCGGCCATCCTGTATTTCGTCACCCGCAAGCTGCTGACCTGACGGCCGTCCGCCCGTCCCACTCGCGTTGGCAAATGGTCGGCGGGCGTGCGGGATCGCGTACCGCTGCACCGGTCGACCCGGCCCCGACAGGCTTGCGCCAACCGCGGCGCGCAGCGGAACCCCAATGACGCCGCGTTGGCCGCGGTCCGCGCGGACGCACTGACCCTGCGTCGGGTGCGCCCCGGCACCGGTTGAGGCAGTACACTGCATGCCTGGCGACCGGAGACAGGGGCAGGCACAGCGCAGATGACCGGCAATCGAGCAAGCACCCTGCTTCTGCTGTTGTGGTCGGTGGTGCTTGCCGGCTGTGCCACGCTGCAGCCACTGGCGCTGCCACCGGAACAGGCACGCGCCCCGGTCGAAACCGGACCCTGGGGGGAGCTGGATAGTGCGCCGCCCGGCGACTGGTTCGTGCTGCTGAACGAAGGGCCGGGCGCGCTCGACTGGCGACTGCGCGCCATCGACAGCGCGACGGACAGTATCGACCTGCAGACCTTCCTCTGGAGCTTCGACACCAGCGGCGCGCTGGTCCTGGACCATCTGTTGGCGGCCGCCGATCGCGGTGTCCGGGTCCGTCTGCTGGTCGACGATACCTTCCTGCTCGCCGAAGACCAGGCGCTGCTCGCACTGCATCGGCACCCGAACATCGCGTACCGCGTGTTCAATCCCTATCGGCGCCGGGCGGATGGATTCGCGACCCGCGCGTTCCTGAACCTCGCCGAGTTTCATCGGCTGGATCACCGGATGCACAACAAGGCGATGGTGGTGGACGGTCAGGTCGCGATCGTCGGCGGACGCAATCTCGCCGACGAGTATTTCGGTCTGCACGGGACCGCCAACTTCCGCGACATGGAACTGGTCGCGGGCGGACCGATCGTAGGTGCGGTCTCGCGCGCGTTCGATGACTACTGGAACGACCAATGGTCTTTTCCGATCGACAAGGTGTCGCGGCTTCGGGCCGCCAAGCCGCAGCCCGAGGGCAGGGGCGCACAGCGCGAGGCCGGCGTGCCGGCCGTTCACCGGGAGGAGTCCGCCGCGGTGCGCGCGATGCGCTGGCGCGAGCTGCTGGCCGGTGCGACCGCCGGTGACGCGAGGCTGCTGGTCGACGCGCCGCCCGGCCGCGATCTGGGCGACCGCGGCTATGCCGCGACCCGGCTGGCGAACGAGCTGATCGCGCTGTTCGACGCGGCCCGGGAGGAGATCCTGATCGTGTCCGCGTACCTGATCCCGACGCCGGACCTCGAGGGCGCCGTCGAGCGTGCGGTCGCACGCGGCGTGCGCGTAAGGATCCTGACCAACTCGATCCGGTCCAACAATCATCTGGCCGCGCACAGCGCCTACCGCAATCACGTGAAGACGCTGCTGCGACATGGCGCCGAACTGCACGAGGTCCGCGTGGACGCGCGCGACCGCAGCCGTTACATGGCCACACCGGTCGGACAGAAGGCGCTGGCGCTGCATGCGAAGACGCTGGTGATCGACCGCGATCGGGTCCTGATCGGCAGTGCCAATCTGGATCCGCGGTCCCTGCGGATCAATACCGAAATGGCCTTGCTGATCGACAGCGCGCCATTCAATGCGCAACTCCGGCAGGCGCTGATGCGCGATTTCGACACCGCGAATGCCTGGCGCCTGGAACTCGGCGCGGACGGCGGCGTCGTCTGGGTGTCGGACCGGGGGACCCTGGCGACCCAGCCCGCGGCCGGTTTCATGCAGCGGATCGAGGACTGGTTCTTTGCGCTGCTGCCGTTCGAGGACGAGCTGTGAGCCGTCCGCAGGTCTGTCGACCGAGCGGTAGCAGCGATGACGGCAGCGACCGCGCGGCGCGGCCTCGGAAGCGGCCGGTTTGGTGCGCCCGCGCGGCGGCGCCCCATGAGAGTGCGTCGCGGGCGCGGCGAGCAGCGCCATCGCAGGGTTCAGTAAAGGAACATCCGGACGCTGCACTGGTCACAGGAGGTGGCATGCATGTTGTATCCATAAAGGCTATCGCCACGGCTTTGGCAAGACTATGACCCATGTTTCCGGCGCCCCCCGCCGCCCCACCGTGCTGGTGATCCTCGATGGCTTCGGCCTCAACCCGAGCAAGCGCGACAACGGCGTGGCCGAGGCCGACACGCCGAACCTGGACGCCTACTTCAGCCGCTATCCGCACACGACATTGCACGCCTCCGGGTCTGCGGTCGGGCTGCCGGACGGCCAGATGGGTAACTCGGAGGTCGGGCATCTGACCCTCGGTGCGGGGCAGATCATCCGGCAGGACATCGTTCGGATAAACGATGCGATCGAGAGCGGCGACTTCTTCACGAACCCGGCCCTGCGCGACGCGCTGGCGCTGGCCCAGCGGCGCGGACGCCCGCTGCACCTGCTGGGGCTGGTGTCGGATGGCGGCGTGCACAGCCACCTGCATCACCTCTCGGCGCTGATCCGCTCGTGTCACACGCTCGGCGTCACCCCGCTGCTGCACATGATCAGCGACGGTCGCGACACGGCCCCGCAATCGGCGGAGCGCTTCGTCGCGGCGATCGAACCCGCGCTGCTCGCCGCCGGGGGCGCCATCGCCAGCGTCTGTGGTCGCTACTACGCGATGGATCGCGACACGCGCTGGGACAGGACCGAGCGCGCATGGCGCCTGCTGGTCCTCGGCAAGGGGCGCCGGGCGCCGCGTGCCGAGGACGCGATCGCCGCCGCCTACGCGGACGGCGAGACGGACGAGTTCATCCGGCCGACCCGGCTCGCGGCCTTCCAGCCGATCGCAGACGGTGACGCCGTCGTGTGTTTCAACTTCCGCAAGGACAGGCCGCGCCAGCTGGTCGCGGCCATCGCGGATCCGGCCTTCACCGGCTTCGACCGCGGGGACGGCGCACTCGCCCGCGTGACCTGCATGATGCCGTACGATCGTGCGCTGGACCTCCCGTATGCGTTCGAACCCGAGCAGCCGGCGACGACACTCGGCCAGGTGATCAGTGCGCTGGGCCTGGCGCAGTTTCACTGCGCCGAAACCGAGAAGTACGCGCACGTCACCTATTTTTTCAACGGCGGACGCGCCGCCCCGTACTCGGGAGAGACGCAACTGCTGATCCCGTCACCGGGCGTCGCGACCTACGACCTCAAACCCTCGATGAGCGCCGCGGCCGTCGCCGACGCGGTGGTCGAGGCGATCGGCCGGGGGCGCCATGCGTTCATCGTGGTCAACTTCGCCAACGGCGACATGGTCGGCCACACCGCGCAGCGCGAGGCCGTGCTGGAGGCGGTGGAGACCCTGGACCGCGAGGCGGGGCGCGTGCTCGCCGCGGCCGAGGACGCCGGGTATTCGGTTGTGCTGACCGCGGATCACGGGAATTGCGAGGAGCTCGTCGACCCGTTCACCGGCGAACCCCATACCCAGCACACGACCTACCCGGTGCCCTGCCTGGTGCTCGACGAACAGAACTGGCAGCTGTCGTCGACCGGCGGCCTCGCGAACGTAGCGCCCACCGTGCTCCAACTGATGGGCATCGCCGCACCCGCCGAGATGCGGGCTGGCTCGCTGCTGCTGCGTGAACTGCCCGGGGAGCGATCACATCGGCGCCTGGGTCCGCGCCGCCTGCGCGGCGCCGCCTGATCACGCTGTCGCGTCAAGCCCAAGGCGAGACATCCGACGCGTCTCTGGAACAAACGACCGGAATCACCCGGCCACGCTGTCACTTGAGCGCGTAACGGCGCTGTTGGCGCTGACCCAAGCCGGTCACGCCAGGGCCGCTCAATAAACCGGGCCGACGACGCTGTCCGGCGGCGTGTCGTCGATGTCGCTGCTGCGCACATCGCGCACCGCGGCGACTTGGCCCTGCTGCCTGCAGGTCTCGCCGGCGGTGATCTTCGCGTCCAGCCCGAGTGTCAGCGAGTCGTCGATCACGCGGATGCTGCGCAGCGATGCGATGCCGGCGACGCCGAAGTTGCACGTGTAGCTGCCGCTGGCATCGACATACGAACCTTTCTGGGTCCCGGTCAGGTCGAAGTTGCAGATCTCGCCGGTGTCGTAGACCTGGGTCACCTGGACGTCATCGTCGGTCTGCCGGATGGACAGGAAGCCGCTGACCCGGTACGGCCCCTCGTTGACCGGGAGTATGCAGTCCCAGGCCTCGCCGCTGGCGATGAAATCCCAGACGCCGGACGCATCGGTCCGATCGTAGGTGAAGCGCTCCAACTCCAACGTACCGGACCCGCCGTCATAGTCGTATGCGAAGACCGCGCGATTGCCGGATTCGAACGTGAGGATCGCGTCGCCGACGTCCGTCCTGCTGACGTCGGCGGGGTCGTAACCGGGCCCCGGCAGCGGCCCGGTGGAACGCCACAGGGTGCCCTCGACGACATCGTCGATGAGCGGGCCGGCCAGTGTCAGGAACGTGGGCTCCCCGTCCGCGTCGTACAGGTACCAGGCGACCACTAGGGTGTCGCCCTGCTGGCCGACGTTCAGGCCCATGCCGTCGAGCGCCGGGTTCCACCACCAGTCCTGGTAATTGCTGCTTGCCGCGGCGCTGCACGCCGTGACTGCGAAGATGACCAGCGCAGCGAACTTTTTCATCGTTCTGTCCCCCGTGTCGCCCAGCGGTGACGCGACTGCGCGGCCGGCCGCCCATCCTGCGCAACAGTTTCTAACTCCTTGAAATTCATACTACCGTGCGTAGCGGTGACGGTAAACAAGGCCGGCCACGATTGAGAATGCCGTGACTTTTCGGCGTCTGCGTCCGGGCCCGGCGATCGACCACGGCCCGGGCCGAGACGGCCGCCCAGCACTTATCGGGGCCGGCGAATTGTGATAAAAACCCTCCAGTTCTCAAGGCCAAACCGGGGGCGAAATGCAACCACACTCCGTGCTGGAAAACGTCACCGCGGCAGACCTGCGCCATGACCCCTATCCTCACCTGGTGATCGAGAACTGCCTGCCGCAGCCCTATTTCGACGAACTGGCGCGGGCCTACCCGTCCAACGAGACCATTCTCGACTTCTGCAGAGCGAATCCACACCGTCGCTTCGGTTTCGACGAAGGCCGCGCGAAGCAGAATTACCGCTACGACATCTCGGCGCTGCAGGTGCTCGAACAGCCCGAGCGCGTCCCGGCGATCTGGCGCGACTTCGTCGCGTTCCACACCTCCGGGGAGTTCTTCCGCCAGATCGTGGGCGTTCTGGGCCGCGAGATCCGAGACAGCTACCCGTTCCTGGAGAAGAAACTGGGCAGGCCGCTGGAACGGCTCTCGACCGGCGTGCGCTGGCGATCGAAGCGTGATGTCTATCTCGACTGTCAGGTCGGGATAAACACACCCGCGACGCGGACCTCGAGCACGCGCGGCGTCCACGCCGATGCGGCCGAAGAGCTGTACGCAGCGCTGCTGTACTTCAAGGACGCGGCCGACGACACTGCCGGCGGAGACCTGGACATCTACCGCTGGCGCGATTCGAAAAAGAAGTATTTCCTGGGTGCGGACGCTGACCCGGCCGCGACCGAGCGCGTCGGCACGGTACCCTACCGGGCCAATACGCTGGTGCTGTTTCTCAATGGCCAGGATGCGCTGCATGCGGTGACGCCTCGCGCACCCTCGGCGCATACCCGCAAGCTGGTCAACATCGTCGGCGAGGTCAACGAGACGTTCCCTCAAGGGCTTTTCGCCCGACCCAAACGCAAAGACCTGAACTACCTGCGACGCAAGTTCGCGTCGCTCGCGTCCCCGTTGCGCGGGTCCTGACGATCGAGGCCGCCGGTCGGACGCGTCAGAATCTGGCCTCGAACGTCGCGCCGAGGAACGGGGCCTCGGACAGGTCACTGCGGCTGACCAGCTTGCCCCTGTCGTCCTCGAGCCGCAATTCGCCGCCGACCTCGACGCCCCCGACCAATCCCAGCTTGAGGTCGGGACCCATCGCGTACTCGGCCAGCAGGAACAGCGGGAAGGCCTTGTCCTGACCGACGCCGCCCGGCGCGACGCCGTCGTCGTCGAGCCGGAAGCGGGTCTTTTCGTAGCGGCCGCCGAACGCGAACTGCCAGTTCGGCGAATAACGCCAGCGAAGCTGCAGACCGGGCCCTCGGCTCGCCGCAAATCCGCGCCCGGTCTCCAGCGAGAGGGTATCGGTGATCTTCCAGTCGACCAGCAGAATCGGGAAGAAGCTTGCACTGTCCTCGATCTCGCTGAACGCGCCGAGGCCCGGCCCGATGGTCAGCGTGTCGCTGAGACGATAGGAGGCGCCGGCGAGCAGACCGGCATTAAGGCCGTCGTCGAGCGACGCACCGGATTCCGCGTTGAACCGGACCGACGGGATAGCGTAGACGACCCACTGGTCGTTCGCGAAGTACTGCACCGGGACGCCGAAACGCAGCTCACGTACCCTGTCCCAGGGATCGAGGCCGCCGAAACCCGAGGAGCCGGAGAAGTCGTAATTGTCTTCGCCATAGCCGAGGTTCGCACCCAGCCGCCAGCGCCCCGCAACGCGCTTGGCGCCGCCGCCGCTGACGAACAGGCGCGCGACGCTCATGTCGCCGCCGGTGTCGAGCGAACTCTCCCATTGGTATACGCCGCCCGCCTGCAGGGTCCAGCGCCAGGCATCGGCCTCGGACATGCCGGGTTGCCGTTCGTCGGCGGTGATGGTCTGGACGCCGAGCAGGCAGGGAAGCAGTACGATCGGGACATAGCGCGTCATCTGGACTCCTGGGGAAACAAACGGCCGAAGGCGGCGATAGTGTGCGAACCGAATCATATAGTGTATCTGCGTCCACCGGCCGAGAAACCCTGCCCGATCCGCCGTAGAGCGCGGCGCCGCGTATCCGGGCGATGTCCGCTTACCCGGCCTCGGCACCGAACGCGAACTGGCTCATGCCAAGGTTCCCGTAACTGAAACTGTGATGCAGGCGCCGTCCGGGTTGCGCAGGATCACCCGCGGCCCAGGCGACCAGCAGCGGGGCGAAGTGTTCGAGCGTCGGGTGGGCGCGGTGAAACAATGGCGGAAAGCCCTCCGGATCGGTCAGACGATCGAAACGGCCGCGTTCGACATGGTCGAGCAGCCATTGCTCGAACTCTCTGGCCCAGGCATCGGTCCGGCCGGTCCGGTTGAGCTGGCGCATGTTGTGCGTCGACCCCCCGGAACCGAGGATCAGCATGCCGCACTGACGCAGGGGTTCGAGGGCCGCACCGAGCGCGACGGGGTTCGTGAT
>CBDTXT010000140.1:0-7512 GCA_965364465.1 uncultured Chromatiaceae bacterium | reverse complement strand
CGCCGTCGCCGCGCGATGCCGATGCCGGGCACGAGCCGCCGCCGCACTACTGACCGTACCGCGTCAGCACCACTGCGGCGCTCAGTCGTCCGGGATCTCGATGTAGTCGGGCGACAATGTCCGCTGGCCAGCGGCGGTCTCCCCTTGATCGGGATGGCTGCGGCGCAGACGCGCCTCGACCAAGGCCGCGGTGACCGCGGCGCGATCGAGCACGCAGGGGTAAAGGGGCAGCTGCTCGGCCAGCCGTACCGCGTAGCCACATGCCGCGGCTTCGAATCGGGCCCGTTGTGGCCGGGTCAGGTTCGGCAACTGCAGCAGCGACGGCGACTGCCACTGCAGCAACGCGGACAGCAGCCTAAGCTGCGCACGGTCGAGTGCACCGGTGTCGACCAGCAGCCCCGGAAAACGTGTGCCAGACAGGGTGTCGGGCGTGGTCGCCGCGCCCGGGTCCAAGGTCGCGGCACCGTCCGGATGTCGCTCGAACCACTGCGCACGCGGCACGGGTCCGGCCAGTCGGGCGATCAGTGCATGCAGTTCGCGGGCGGCCGGGAGTTCCGCCATGCAGGCCTGCCCGGGTGTCCAGCGCGTTGCGAGTGGCGCCTCGCAGCTGGCGGCGTCGCAGCTCGAACCGATCAGCGCCAGCGGCAGGCCGGTGTCGCCGTGCAGCAGCCAGAGCTCGAAGCGGTCGGCCAGCGGGAAAGGTAACCGCGGCGCGTGCCGTTGCACCGAGGCGAGCAGGTGCTCGCCTTCCTCTCGCACCCGCTGGTCGAATGTCGGCATGCGGATCGGCGCGCGTCGAAAACCTGCTTGCGACGACCAGGACCCGTACTTCACGTCTGGTATGCTGACCGCGGGGTCGTCGATCTCCGCGGGATCGTCGTACAGGCAGGCCCCGCGGACATACAGCGTCCATTCGCGCCCGTCGGTCGTCACCGCGTCGGCCCAGCGCGTGACAACCGAGTGCATCACGCCACGGAACGGGCTGAGCATGCGCTGTCCATAGCACAGCGTCGTATTGGCGTCGGAAGGGTAGTCCACGGGGAATTTGTATTACGCCGAGCGGCCTGGCTCAAGGCCTGGCCTGCCGCCGCCGGCCCGTTCTGGGAGATTGGAGCCGATGTCCGGGACAAAGTGTCGGCGCTGCCGCTTGATCAGGACCGTGCTGTTGTCTCTGCTCCTTGGTGGTGGCGGCGGATTCGCGGTGCTCGCCGCGGGTGGTTCGCAGGACCTGTCGATGATCGCGACCTTCTGCGGTGCGATCGTGCCGCTGATGTGGTTCAACCGGCACGGCCGCGCGCGCAAACAGGGTTCGGATTGAAATACTCCGGCCCGTCGGCCGGTCTGATCTCCAACGACGTTGCAGGCCGAGGCGCATGCTGATAAAGAAACCCAGCGACATCAAACCCTCCCAGATCACGGATCCGCAGTTCTACGCGTGCCGCCGCGAATTCGTCAAGGCCGCCGCCGCGTTCGGGCTCGGGGCCATTGCGTCGGGGCCGGCGGCAGCGCTGGTCGGGCGTCCGGGGGGCGGTCAGCCGATCCCCGAACTCGTCGACACCGCGCACGGCCAGGATCTGCAGCCGACTGCTTACGAGCACGTCACCGGCTACTGCAACTTCTACGAGTTCGGTACCGAGAAGACGGATCCGTCGCGCCACGCGCACACGCTGAAGACCCGGCCGTGGAGCGTCGTCGTCGACGGCGAGTGCGACGCCCCCGGTGAGATCGGCATCGAGGACATCCTCACCGGTTTCGCCCAGGAGGAGAGGGTGTATCGACTGCGCTGTGTCGAGGCGTGGGCGATGGTCGTGCCCTGGGTCGGCTTTCCGCTCGGCGAGCTGTTACGACGCTTCCGTCCCAACTCCAAGGCCCGCTATGTGGCGTTCGAGACCCTGCTGGATACGCAGCAGATGCCAGGGCAGCGGCGCGCCGTGCTGGACTGGCCCTACACGGAAGGGTTGCGCATCGACGAGGCGATGCATCCGCTAACGATCCTCGCGACCGGGCTTTATGGTGAGCTGCTGCCGAACCAGAACGGCGCACCGCTGCGCCTCGTGGTGCCATGGAAATACGGCTTCAAGAGCATCAAGTCCATCGTCCGGATCCGCTTTTCGGAACAGACGCCGGAGACGACCTGGTCGAAGCTGGCACCCGAGGAGTACGGCTTCTACGCCAACGTGAACCCGGCCGTGGACCACCCGCGCTGGAGCCAGGCGGATCACCGTGTGATCGGCGCGGGACTGTTCGCTGACAAGCAGCAGACCCGACCGTTCAACGGCTACGCGGAGCAGGTGGCGGACCTCTACCGCGGCATGGATCTGACCCGCTTGTTTTGATGCCGCATCTGCCGTCCAACGAGCGATGGCTCAGGTTCTTCGCGAAGCCGCTGGTCTTCCTGGCATGCCTGGTCCCGTTCGCGCTGCTGCTGCGCGGTGCGCTGCTCGGCGATCTCGGCGCCAATCCGCTCGAGCGCGTGACCGACGTGACCGGTCACTGGGGACTGCGTCTGCTGCTGATCACGCTGGCGCTGACGCCGCTGCGCCACCTGCGCGGCGGTGAGCGCCTGTTGCGCTTTCGGCGCATGCTCGGGCTGTTCGCGTTCTTCTACGCCACCCTGCATCTGCTGACCTGGGCCTGGCTCGATAAGGGGCTCGCGCTGGCCCCGATACTCAACGATATCGCGAAACGGCCCTTCGTCACGGTCGGCTTTGCCGCCTGGCTGTTGCTGCTGCCGCTCGCGCTGACTTCCAGCCGGGGCATGATGCACCGCCTCGGGCGCCACTGGCGGCGCCTGCACCGGGCGATCTACCTGGTCGCGGTGCTTGGCGTGTTGCACTATGTTTGGCTGGTCAAGGCCGATCTGCTGGGCCCGTTGATCTACGCCAGCGTGCTCGGGGCGCTGTTGGTGCTGCGCTGGGCCCCGCATGCGCTGGCGCCTGACAAGCCTATTAAAGCACGCTAATTTTTTGGAATTGATCTGGCCGGCTATACTGCGACGCACTCGAGGCCTTGCCATATGAGAACAAGTCCAGAGGAAGATGGAGCAACGCCCCGCATCGCGGGGCGTTTTTTCGTTCGCTCCGAGATTTCACAGCGGCTTTTCCATGAAAAGGCTGCATGGCGCAGGTCGGAATCCGGCGTCCCGGTAGACCCCGCGTGCGGCCGCATTATCCTCGCGGACCTCGAGCGTGATGCGACAGCAGTCGAGGCGCCGCCCGAGTTCCGCGATTGCCGCCAGCAGTTGTCGCGCGACCGAGCGTCTGCGCCATGCCGGCAGCACCGCGATATCGTGGACATTCAGCAGCGGCCGGGCCAGAAACGTCGAGTAGCCGACGAAGCAGGTCGCGAAGCCGACCGCTTTGCCATCGGACTCGGCCAGCAGGCCGTGGGCACCGGGATGGGCCGCGAGATCGCGTGGCAGCCGCCGCAGCACCTGTTCGGGCAGGGCCTGGCCGCGACCCATTGGGTCGCGTGCGTAGGCGTCGAGTAGTTCGAGGTAGGCGCTGGCGTCGCGTGCATCGCCGAAGTCCACCGATCGGACCCGTAGGTCCAACTCAGGTTTTCCTGCCGGCCTGATCGACTGCAAACTGGCGCGCGACGCGGCCGCTGCGGGAGCCGCGTTGCCCGGCCCAGCGCAGCGCCGCCAGTCGGGTCGGCTGATCCGCGCAACTGCCCGCGTCGAGGCGCCTCAACCAGTGTTCGACGATCGTCAGGTAGTCGTCCTGTGAATAAGGGTAGAACGACAGCCAGAGTCCGAAGCGCTCGGACAGCGAGACCTTTTCCTCGACCGCCTCGCCGGGATGGATCTCCCCGTTCACGCTGTGCACGTCCTGATTGTCGGCGTTGGATTCGGGCAGCAGGTGACGCCGGTTGGAACTCGCGTAGATCAGAACGTTTGGCGCCGGGGCCGCGATCGATCCCTCGAGTACCGCCTTCAGTGACTTGTAGCCCGAGTCGTCGGCCTCGAAAGAGAGGTCATCGCAGTAGAGCAGGAATCGTTCGCGCCGGTCGCCGAGCACCTCGACGATCTCCACCAGGTCGACCAGGTGCTCCTTCTCCACCTCGATCAGGCGCAGTCCGCGATCGACGAACGCGTTGAACACGGCCTTGATCAGGGTCGACTTGCCCGTGCCGCGTGCACCCCAGAGCAGCGCATTGTTGGCCGGTCTGCCGCGCACGAACTGCTCGGTATTGCGCAGCATCTCGGCCTTCTGCCGATCGATGCACAACAGGTCTTCGAGTGCTACCCGGTGCGGCTTCTTTACCGGCAACAGCCGCATGCCCCGGTGGTCGTGGCGCCAGCGGTAGGCGTCGTGCGACCAGTCCGGCGCAGCGCTGCGTCCATCGAGCAGTGATTCCCAGCGGTCGAGCAGCCGGTTGGCGCGGGAAAAAAATTCTTCATTATCGTCCACTTGTCGGCCTCTCCTCGCTACTCCTGCGGCCCAGCCCCGGTGTCTGCCGATCAAATATTGCGCCGCAGCAAAAAAGCGATTGCTATTTAATTAATTGCTTATATACTCTGTTCGTATCGGACATCGACCGGGCCGCGGCCGGTGTCGGCAGACTGTCTCAGAGGACCACACCATGAAAAAGATCTTGGCCATCGTCGGCTTGATCGCAATGACCCAGGCTTCGGCCTTCTGGGGCTGGAACGATGACTCGGCTCTCGGTTACAACAACGGCTATGCGGACGCGGCCGGCAACGCCGACGCAGCGGCGGATTTCACGTTCGACTTCAATATGAGCGCGTCGATGCGAGGCGCTGGCCGCGGCTACGGCTATGGGGACGGCTACGGCTACGGCAACGGTTACGGGTACAACGCCCATATCCCCTACTATGGGGCGCCTTACGGCTATCTTCCGCCGCCCGTGGCACCGCCACCGGCCGAATGAAGCGGCCGGACCGGCTGCCTCAGGCGTCAATGCGCCGGTAGCGAATGCGATGCGGGTTGACGGCGTCGTCACCGAGGCGTCGCTTCTTGTCTTCCTCGTAGTCGGCGAAGTTGCCCTCGAACCAGACCGCTCTGGAATCGTCCTCGAAGGCCAGGATATGGGTGGCGATGCGGTCGAGGAACCAGCGATCGTGCGAGATCACCACCACGCAGCCCGGAAACGCAAGCAGCGCCTCTTCGAGTGCGCGTAGCGTCTCGACGTCCAGGTCGTTGGTCGGTTCGTCGAGCAAAAGCACATTGCCGCCGGCCTTCAGCAGCTTGGCCAGGTGCACCCGGTTGCGCTCGCCGCCGGAAAGGTCGCCGACCCGCTTCTGTTGGTCGGAGCCTCGGAAATTGAAGCGCGAACAATAGGCGCGTGAAGGCATCTGGAATTTGCCGACCGTGATCACCTCCTGGCCGTCCGAAATCTCTTCCCAGACGGTCCGGTCGCCTTCGAGCGCATCGCGGCTCTGGTCGACGTAGGCCAGTTGCACCGTCGGCCCGATGCGCAATTCGCCGCCGTCAGGGGTCTCCTGTCCGGTCAGCAGGCGGAACAGCGTGGTCTTGCCGGCACCGTTGGGCCCGATCACCCCGACGATGCCGCCCTTCGGCAGGTTGAAGGTCATGCCGTCGTACAGCAGCCTGTCGCCGTAGCCCTTTTTCAGGTCCTTCGCCTCTATGACCAGGTCGCCGAGGCGCTCGCCGGGCGGGATGTAGATCTCGTTGGTCTCGTTGCGCGACTGGAACTCGCTGCTCTGCAGTTCCTCGAAGCGCGCCAGGCGCGCCTTGCTCTTGGCCTGCCGCCCCTTCGGGTTCTGCCGGACCCAGTCGAGTTCTTCTTTCATCGCCTTGATACGGGCCTGCTCCTGCTTCTGCTCCTGCTCGAGGCGGGCCTCTTTCTGTTCCAGCCAGGACGAGTAGTTGCCCTCCCACGGGATGCCGTGACCGCGGTCGAGTTCGAGTATCCAGCCGGCGACGTTGTCGAGGAAGTAGCGGTCGTGCGTGACCGCGACCACGGTGCCCGGATAGTCATGCAGAAAGTGCTCGAGCCACGCGACCGACTCCGCGTCGAGGTGGTTGGTCGGTTCGTCGAGCAGCAGCATGTCGGGTTTTGCAAGCAACAGCTTGCAGAGCGCCACGCGCCGTCGCTCGCCGCCCGACAGCTTGTCGACCTCGGCCTCCCACGGCGGCAGCCGCAGTGCATCTGCGGCGATTTCGAGCTGGCGTTCCAGATTGTGGCCGTCGGTCGCCTGCAGAATGTTCTCCAGCTCGGCCTGGCGCTTGGCAAGCGCGTCGAAATCGGCGTCCGGTTCCGCATACGCCGCGTACACCTGATCCAGTTCGGCCATCGCCTCCTTGACATGGCCGAGCGCCTGCTCGACGTTGCCGCGCACATCCGTCGACAGGTCCAGCTGTGGTTCCTGCGGCAGGTAGCCGACCTTTATCCCGGGTTGCGGGCGGGCCTCGCCGTCGATCTCGGTATCGACGCCGGCCATGATTCGCAGCAGCGACGACTTCCCCGCACCGTTGAGGCCGAGCACGCCGATCTTGGCGCCGGGAAAGAAGGAAAGCGAGATATCGCGCAGGATCTGCCGCTTTGGGGGCACGATCTTGCTCACGCGATTCATGGTGTAGATGTATTGGGCCATGGCTGCCTGCCGGAAACTGCTGCTCTTCGAGTGTCTGCGATTGTACACAGTCGGCCGCGGTTGAAGGGCGCTTCGAAAAATCGAGCGGGTCGTGCGGCACAGGGATTGCCGCCATGTTCAATCGCGACCAGTGATTGGAACTGAAGGACAGCGAAGACCGCGTTTTTCGCTTTTCCGTGGAGAAAAAGGCCATGGACGGCATTCTTCGTACTGGTCCCCTAAAGAAAAGCCGGCGTCGGCCGCTAGTGCCGCGAGTTGAGGCAGCCGTTCGCTGCCGCCTTGCAATCAGGACCGAGGTGCATGCAGGAGTCAGAGTCGCAGCTTCAGACGAGCCAGGGGGGTCGGCCCCTGTCGTTACTTGCAATTGCGGGGGGCGCAATCGTGGCTGTCGCGATCGGGCATTGGTTTTTCGCCCATCAGACGCCCATCGCATCCGTCGACGACACGTCGGCGATCTCCGGCGCGCTTGCCGTGGTCGCCGCGATGCTGGTGATCACGTCCACACTGGTGCTCGTCCGCAGCCGCGAGCTGTCCGCGGCCAGCGCCGCACGCGATCCGGTGACCGGGCTCTACACGCGGGGCTACGCGGACGAGGTGATCCCCACGCTGATGGCCCGTGACGACCGCGCGGAGCGCAGCCAGCTTGCACTGGTCCTGATGCGCATAGACCATCTGGCGCCGATCCGGCGGCGCTACGGGCAGTCGGCGGTCGATCACGCGATGCATTTCATTGGCGGTCAGATACTCGGCCAGGTCCGCGCCGGAGACATCGCGGTGCGCCACGCGGATCATTGGGTCGCGGTCTTCCTGCAATGCGAGGAGATCGACCAGGCGGTGTCCTTTGGCCGGCGCGTCGCGATGCTGCTGTCGGCCCAGCAGCTGGACTGGCGGGGCGAGGTGATCAAGATCAGCGTCAGCATGGGCGTCGTGCT
>CBDTXT010000139.1:0-7525 GCA_965364465.1 uncultured Chromatiaceae bacterium | reverse complement strand
GCGTCGCGGTGCAGACACACAACAGACCGCTCAGCAGGGCCGATCGCCCGACACGCCGCACGCCGGCCGACCAGCCGGTCGGCCGTCTCAGGGCGGCGGAGATTGTGATGCTGGCTGGCGTCATGACTCCCCAACTGTCGAGATGGCGCGCGCTGCTGATTTCGCCCACACAGTTTAGACCGTCGGTGCGCATCGGCGACAGCGAGGAAACGCACTCAGGCCTGAAATCCGGCTGCTCCCGGCGATTCCATGCGGCCGATGAGCAGCGCAAGCGGGTCTGTGGTGCCGGGCAGCGGACTAGGCACGACCGGGCCCCGCATCACCGGCCGCCCCCGTCAGACCGAACCGTTTGCCTGGAAATGGTCGCGTCTTTCCAGGTAGGCATTCACCAGCCGATCCATGCCGCTTTGTTCATAGGGACGCAAGCCGCCGAGCAGAAGGCGTTTTGAGCCGACGCCGCACACCCTGCCGTCAGACAGGAACTCGAACGTCAGGCGCACGTCACCCCGCTTGCCATCGACCTGCATTCGACTGCCGACCAGGCGCAGCTCAAGGTTCGGGATATCCAGGCGGTCGAGTTCGAACTCCATGCCCTCGTAGATGACCATCGGACGGTCGACATTGACCATCACGCCCTGGGCCTGCATCAAGGGTACGAGAATATGCGGGAAGTTCTGACCGGAGAATCCAACGTAGCTGCGCGCCAGGTGCTCGATCAACTGCCCGTCACGTGTCGTCTCGCCACCGCGATCGACGTGCAGACAGGTCTTTCCGGCCGCATCACAGAGTTCGCAGGCATTATCGGTGTCTGCCTGCAATTGCAGCGCCACATCGGCGCCGACCATGCCGGAAAAGCGGAAGTACATGCGTTGGCTGAGGCCATAGTGCTGCAGAAACATCGTGAAGAGCAGATCGCCGGGCACACAGAAGCGCCGATTGTCCGGGTCGTGGAGCGGATTGAAGTCGCCGGCGATGGCCTTGGCGAAGTTGCTGGCCTGGTCCGCGCTGACGCGCAGCCCGGCGGCGTCGAGGGTATGGTAATCGCTGAGTGACATGGTGGTTGGGGCCTGCACTGCCGCAATAGAGCGGTCTTGTCATTGCATTGGCGGCATCGGGTCGAAGAGAAGACGCGCCGCGCCGGCTCGATACGCGAGCCTGTCGCCGCATTCTACCGCAAGGCCCCGCAGACTCGAGATATCGCGCGAGCGCCGACCCCGGGTAGTCGCAGCGCCGCCGGCCGGCGCGGAAGACCTGGGGCATGCCCCGCTGATCGCGACCGGTTCGCCGCGGCGCCAGTGTCTCGATCGAACCGATACGGCCTTGCCCGGCATCGGCATCGGTCCGATGCCGTCGCGCGTCACGGCGGGCCGACTGCCGGGTTCGATCGAAACCTGCGGGGATCGCACCCCGTTCTGCTGTTAGCATCCGGGAACGAAGACGTTGTCGAGATTGCTTATTCCTACCAGGAGCGAAACATGCCGCCAAGACGATTGCTTGTTCTCATTGTGTTTTTTCTGTTTTCATCGATAGATCGGGCAGGTGCCTATGGCACGTCTGCGGGGACCACAGGAGGCGCTTCACAGCGCGGCACGATCCTCGAAACCATGGAAGGCGGTGGCTACACCTACATGAAGCTGGACCAGGACGGAAAGAGGCTTTGGATAGCGGTCCCTCGCGCCCAGGTGTCGGTCGGAGACAGCGTGGACTACGTCGAAATGATGCGCATGCAGAACTTCACCAGCAAGACCCTGGACAGAACCTTCGACGAACTCGTGTTCGCCGGCCTTCGCGGAGAGCACGCCACGGCCGCCCCGATGCGGCCCACCCCCGAAATCGCGGTCGGCGACGAGCCGATCGAAAAGGCCGAAGGTGGATACACCGTCGCCGAAGTGTTCGAGAACAAGGTGGCACTCGAGGGCAAGTTGATCAAGGTGCGCGGCCGTGTGGTCAAGGTATCTCAGGCGATCATGAACAAAAACTGGATCCACCTGAAAGACGGCAGCGGCGAGAAAGGCCGCGACAAGATCGTGTTCCGCTCCGCAGACCAGATCGCCCGGGTCGGCGACATCGTCACCGCCGAAGGGCGCCTGGAGACCGACAAGGATTTCGGCTACGGCTACAGTTACGAGGTACTGGTGGAGGATGCCTCGTTCGGGGAATGAGCTGCGAATCCGACGCTTCGCGCCTCGCTCGTGATGCAAGGCGGCCATCATACCGCCAGCAACTGGGCAGCGGTCGCCTGCACGCAGCCAAAGGCGCCGCGCTGCTGGACATCAAGTATATTTCGAAGATGCTCAGCTAGTACCGCGTAGAGGAACAATCCCATGAGCGCGTCCACCACCACACCGGGTGCTCCGCCGCCCCCGACACCACCCCCTTCAGCACTACAGGAAATCGGGGTGAACCTCATCGATAACCCCGGGCTCTGGATCGACCAGGCGCTTGAAGAACTGGCAGTTGCGTTGAAGACGTTTGTGCCCAATCTACTGGGCGGAATCACCCTGCTGCTACTCGGTTGGCTAGCAGCATTCATCGTGCGCTGGCTGGTCATGCGATTTGGCAAAGGGCTGGATGCCATCCTCACGGCACTGCATCGTTTGACAGGGCAGGAGATATCTCAACCGCGCTGGTCGGTTTCCAATCTGGTCGCCAATGTCGCCTTCTGGCTGATCCTGGCATACGCGGTAAGCGCGGCTGCGGAGCAGATGGGCTTGAAGACCTTCGCCAACTGGGTCTTGGGCCTGCTGGGGTATCTACCGAGTTTGCTGATCAGCCTTTTCATCCTGTTCATCGGCTATCTCGTCTCCGGCGGCGTGCGGAACTTGATCATGGCCGTCGCTGAAACCAATGGATTCCAGCACGGCCTGACACTCGGTCACCTTTCGGCAGGACTGATAATGGCCTTTACCCTGCTGCTGGGCCTTTCTCAGCTAGGTCTCGATGTCACACTGTTCACCAGCATCATCACGCTGGCAGCCGCCGCATTGTTCGCCAGTATGGCAATCGCGTTCGGTATCGGTGCCGCTGACGCGGTACGTAACGTGCTGGCGTCGCATTACGTGCGTCGATCTTACCAGCCGGGCCAGCGGGTACGCATCGGCGGCCTACAGGGCGAGATTCTCGAGCTCGGCCAGATCGCCGTGCTGGTAGGGACCGAGGAGGGCGAGGCCTGGGTGCCGGCGCGTCACTTCCTGGAAGAGGTCGCTCTGATCCTGGAAGAAGAGGAGACGAAACATGCTTGATGCGGTGACCAAGGGCTACTTGGCGGCACACCCGACGTCGGCGGCACGCACGCTCGCCACCCTCGACCAGAGAGATGCTGCAGAAGCGTTCAGTGCCATGCCGCGCCAGCTGGCGGCGCGGGTCCTGGAGTGCATGGCATCGGCGTCGGCCGCCCGCTGTCTTACGGCCCTGCCGCCCAAGGTGGCGAGCGAAATCCTCGACCGAACGAGCCTGACGGCCGCGGTAGCGTCGTTGCGACAGTCGAACCAGAAGGAGCGCCAGGAGCTGTTACGAAGACTGCCGCGGCCGAAAGCCGCACAGATACGACTGAGGTTGCGATTCTCTGAATGGGTCATAGGCGCATTCGTGACTGATGACGTCCTGACGCTTTCCCCGGATCACCGTGTCGGAGACGCGCTGCGTCTGTTTCGAGCCACGGGGCATCGCACCGGCCAGACGATCGCAGTCGTTGACAGCAACCGCACGCTCGTCGGTGTGGTCGACCTATGCGAAATACTCGGGAGCCCCGACCGCCGTGTCATACGCGGTCTCATGCAGCCGCTCTCCCATGTCTTAAGCGCACGGGCAACGCTGCAGACAGTCGTCAACCATCCGGCTTGGATGACCCACGACAGCCTGCCGGTGGTCAACCGGAATGGCGTGTTTCAGGGCGTGTTGCGTCGTTCGGATGTCATGCAGGAAGACGCTCACCTGATCAATGAGATCGTCGAGCGCAACGAACTGGTTACGACACGTACCGCACTTGCCGACATCTTCTGGTTGGCGGTTGGCGCGCTTTTCATCAGCCCGGGAAGGGATGATGAACACGGCGCGAAAAGGACGACTGAATGAAACAAGGACTGATCAATGCGGTCCACGCGCTGCAAAGAGACCTGATCGAAGATCATCCCGATGATGCGGTACGTTTGCTGGAGAGACAGAATCCGACCGAGGTTGCCGAGATTCTGACGCGCTTCCCTGCGCCTGCGACGACCCCGGTCTGGGAGCGCCTTTCACCTGACATCGGGATCCGAGTACTCGAGACGCTGGACAAGCCCAAGGTGCTCGAAGTCTTGCGCAACATCGACCCAACACGTTCAGCGGCAATGCTCGCGATGCGTGACGAGGGCACGCGCGACGACTTCATTGCACTGCTACCGGATGCCGAGGCAGAGGAAATACGCGCGATCCTGGCGTATCCGGCCGACAGCGCAGGCGCACTGATGGACCCGCGCGTGATGCTATTGCGGCCAGACACCACGGTGCGGGAGGCCTTGGCGCGTATCCGCTCGTTGCGGCGACGTGCGACACGGAGGCTGTTCGTGGTCGACGCTCACAACAGACTTGAAGGCCAGGTCGACATTCAAGACGTAGCGACGGCCAGCGGGACGACGCAACTGGGAGACATTCAACGCCCCGTGCGTGCGGTGGTGAATGCGGTCGCGCCGCGCGAGGAGGTGGTGGAAATACTCGAGCAGTACAAGCTCACTGACTTGCCGGTAGTCGACGCCGAAGGCCGGTTGATCGGCGTGGTCCGCTACCGAAACCTGGTAGCCGCGGCCGAAGACGAGGCAACGGTCGCGATGCAAACCATGGTAGGCGTGAGCAAGGACGAACGAGCCTTGTCAAAGGTCTCGTTCGCAGTGCGTAAACGCCTGCCCTGGTTACAGATCAACCTGGTTACCGCATTCCTCGCCGCTGCGGTCGTCGGCCTGTTTGAGAGCACGATAGCCAAGTACACGGCACTTGCAGTACTGCTGCCTGTCGTGGCCGGACAGTCTGGCAACACCGGGGCCCAGGCACTCGCGGTAACGATGCGCGGCCTGGCGTTACGCGAGATCCGTGTTCGGCAATGGCCTCGCGTGGTCTTCAAGGAAGCATCAACCGCTTTCTTGAATGGTCTCGCGGTGGCGGCCACGACGGCTCTTGGCGTCTGGTTGTGGAGTGCTTCCGTCGGCCTGGCCGGGGTCATCGGCATATCGATGATCCTGTCGATGGTGATCGCGGGGGTATCCGGTGCGGCAATACCACTGCTACTCACTGCTGCCCGGCAGGATCCTGCGCAATCATCATCGATTCTGCTGACAACGATCACGGACGTGGCCGGCTTTTTCAGCTTCCTCGGTATCGCCTCGCTATTTTCGGAACTGCTGTAGACCGCATCGATCACCGGGACTTCATTACATGGCGCATGGTCTCCAGGTACCCTTCATGCATGCGCTTGATCGCCTGGCACGCAATGACGGCTTGAGAAAAAGATGCAGGGAACCGATGCTGCACAAGCGTATGCCGGCGTCGTGTCCCACCCAACGACCGCTCAGTGCACAGGCCAATGCTGCAACTCCCGCTTTTCCATGTCGTAACGCAAAACGCGGTTGTTGTTCGTATCGACGATCAGCACCTGGTCTCCCGACACCGCGAGGCCGCCCGGTTCATTCAGTTCGATCAAGTGCTCCGCATCCCTTGCATCGCCGGGCCGCCCTGTTCCCAACAGGGTTTGAGCGGTACGCGACTGGACATTCAACCGCTTTATCTTGTGGTTGTAGGTGTCGGCGACAATGACATCGCCATTGGCCAACACACCCACGCCAAGCGGATGCTGGAACTGTGCCTGCCCGAAACTGCCGTCGCGATCTCCGAAATCGAACAGACCGGTCCCGACGAGGGTCTCGACCCGGCCCTCTCTCAGATTGATTCGGCGCAGCGCCGAACTCTCGGCGTCTGCGACATAGAGCCAATCGCCAGCCAGGCTCAACCCGCTCGGTTGACTGAATTCGGCAACCGCCAGCTCGCCGTCGCGGACACCCTCGTGACCACTGCCAGCATAGGCGCCGATACGCCCCGCTCGCAGATCAAGTCTCCAGATCTTGTGATCACCGGCCATCGCGATATAGAGCAGGTCGCCGTCAAGTTCGACGTCCCAAGGTGAGCGCAGACTGACGACGGTCGCATCTGGGCCACCGGTTTGGTTTCGCCCCATACGCCCGGTGCCGGCAACCGTCGTGACCTCGTCACGCTCCAGATCGATTGCCCGAACGGCATGGTTTCCGGTATCCGCGACGTATAGCTTCCCGTCGCCGAACACCAGACCCTGAGGCGAAGAAAAGCGCGCGCTGTCGGACCCGCCGTCGACAAGCCCCGGGGCAGAACCACCAAACACCTGCTTTATCCTGCCCCGGGTGTCGGCGACAAGGACGCGATGGTGCAGGGTATCACTCAGCGCAACCAGGGAGCCCGAAGCGGCGATCTTGCCGGGAAACGCCAGCACGGCGTCCTTCAGCTTTTCCTTCTCAGCCAGCAGGGGCAAGGGCTCGTCATTCAACTCATCGGCATAGGCCTCAAGGAGTTCGCCGATGACCTTGTCGAGCAATCGATAATGACCCTCGCCAGTCACCCTACCCACCACGCCCCCTGCCGGGTCCAATACAAACAGGGTCGGCCAGGCGCGCGCACCATAAAGACGCATGAGTTCGAAATCGATGTCGTGGACCACGGGATCCACTCTGTCGTAGCGCACCAGCACCCGTCGCAGGGTTTCGACGTTCTTTTCATTGTCGAATTTCGGCGAGTGCACGCCAATGACGACCAGGCGTCGCCCGAACTTGCGCTCCAGACGCTTCAGATCCTCGATGACGTGAATACAGTTGATGCAGCCGTAGGTCCAGAAATCGAGGACAACGACCTTGCCGCGCAGATCAGACAACCGCAGCGGCCGCTCCACGTTCAACCACGGCAGGTCGCCCGGAAACTCGGGTGCCGGCACATTGCCGCGAAGGTCGTAACCAGTCACGGGAGCGGCCGCCAACAGAAACAGCAGTGCCGCGAAGAGTCTGAGCGACAGTGATTCCGACCGAAGGGGTGCAATAGGCGCCATGCGCAGATTTTAGCCGACAAGACGCCTGGACTTCCGATCCGGTTGAGGGTACGCGACGCCTCGATCGTCTGTCACTGGCAACTTCAGCCGGGCACCGCCCGATGCACGACGCGGACTCCACCTCGCGCGACATCGGGTCCGCGCGACTGGCTCTACCTTGGCGGTGAATCCGGTTGCGCTGGAAAGGACTGGGGTCCATACGCAAGTGCGATGCCTCGCGGCCTTCAGCGCACACTGGCATGGAACACGCTCAACGCCTCCGGGTCGCCCGGACCGGTCCTCGCGGGTCTCTCTGCGATCTCGGTGGGCTGCGGTAACGCGGGCAGTTGAGATCGCCCCGAACGCCGCCGACGAGCCTATAGGGGGAATGGCACCTACTTAAGCCGATACGGGTTGTTTCTGGAGGAAACGTCGGTGGCATGGATGCCG
>CBDTXT010000138.1:0-7599 GCA_965364465.1 uncultured Chromatiaceae bacterium | reverse complement strand
GCTCGTCTGCCCATACCGATTTGAGTTTGGCCTGGCCCAGAGTGAACTCCTTGGACCGAAAGCCCACCACGGACTCGAGATCGCGTGGCACTGAGCCCTGTGTCTTCATGGCTATCAGGCCGACGCCGGCCCTGTGACACGCGTCAATGGCGCGATTGAGTGCTAGGTCGCCATAGCGGCGGAAGTTGTAACGAAACATGATTGCGTCAATACCGCCGACTTCAGCCGCCCGGTTCATGAGTTCGACTACATTGCCATCGTGACAGGAGAATCCAAAAAACCGGGTCTTCCCCTGGGCCTTTAGCCTTTCGCCCAGCGCCAGGTATTCGCGATCCAGCATCCTCCGGTCATCGATCCCATGCATCAGATACAGATCGAGGTAATCCGTGCCGAGTTCGGCGAGCGCCTCGTCGATGTCTTCCTGCAGGCCCGAGATCCGCTCGGAGCCGGATTTCGAGGTCAGCCAGAGACGTTTACGATCGCCGATCTGGGTCAGGAAATTGGCGATGGCCCGGTGCGATGAACCCCAGCCGTAGGACAATGCCGTATCGAACCAGGTGACACCCTCCTGAAACGAGCGATGCATGACCTTGTCGTATTTTGGATCCAGGCGCTGGGCGGTGCCGAGCTGCAAAATCGGCACCTGAACCCCCGTATTGCCAAGCTCTCGCGTCGGCATCGCTGTCTCGCTCGCCGTCGGAGACGCTGAGCCTTCTTCAGTCAAAGCCAACAAGGGCAGGGATGTGGCACCCGCCGTGGTGGCCGATGCCAACGCCGCTTTAAGGAAACGGCGCCGACTGGCTTTGCTCGGCGATTGGTCTGCTGTGTCGATATCGCGGTCATCGGTCATGGTTCGATATCCTCATATGGGGCGCGCCGGGGTCCTGGAGCGCAACAGTAACTTGCGGTTCTCGGAGCGGCTTTCACCTACTGCGGTCACATAGACAGCCGGCTGATCCTGTACCGGGCATTCCGCTTCGCAGATCCCGCAACCAATACACAGATCGGGCACGATGAAGGGCTTGTACAGAACCACCATCTTGCCAAACACGTCTTTGGTCTCTTCGTCATGAGTCTGGATGGCCTTGGGCGCCACGGGACAGACCTCCTCGCAGACCACGCAGGGCACCTGATTGGCCCACGGCAGGCAGCGACTGGTGTCGATGAACGCCGTGCCAAGGCGCACCGGGCCCCGTTCTCGGTATGGGCCCTCGCCGAGTTTTTCGGCAACCTCGATCTTTCGGATGGCGCCTGTGGGGCACACCTCAGAGCACAAAGTGCATTTAAGCTGACAATGGGCGATGCGGAAATTCATCACCGGGGTCCAGACTGCCTCGATGCCACCTTCCTGCAGCGTAGCCGGCTGCAAGACATTGGTTGGGCACACGTTGAGGCACTGATCGCATTTAATGCAGCGCTCTAGAAACTCCGACTCCTCGACCGAACCTGGTGGGCGAATCATCTTGGCGGAAAAGTTCTCGTCGCTAACGCGCCCGTCGTTGCGCAGCGCCGGTGCGGCGATCAGTCCCAGGGCGCCAGCGAATACGACCTTGCGACGCGATAGGTCGGGATAGGGGCGAACCTGTTTGCGGTCTTGGCGCAACGCAGTGAATTCAATAGCGTTTTCCGGACAGTCGTCGATGCAGTTCATGCATACAAAGCATTCCGCCTGCCTGATCTGCGCTTGCGGGTCGGAGGCGCCCTCGCAACGCCGCAGGCAAAGGTTGCAGTCCGTGCACTTGTCGACGATGCGATTGATGCGGAACACGCTCTTGCTGGCCATGACGCCGAGCAGGGCGCCCAGCGGGCAGACGAATCGGCAGAAGAATCGCGGTTTCCAAAGGTTCATCAGGACGAAGAACAAAAAGATCATGCCGATCCAGAAAGATCCGACGAAGATTCGATGTTCCACCCCCGGTGCAAATTTCAAGGTATCGAGCCATGCACTATCAACGCCCAGACCTTCGGCGGCACCGCCGACTCGGCCGAGCGAGGTATCCAGTATCGGTGCAAAGAAGGTGGCCATCGCGCGGTACATCATCACGATGGGGTCGAGCAGCCCGATCTGCAGCGCGCCCATGCCCGACATCAGCAGGAACACGATCAACAGGGAGTACTTGAGAAACTGGGCCGGGTGGTAGCGGTTCTGTTCGATGCGCTGGGTAGCTGACCGATTGTCGAATAGCCAGCCAATAAACTGATGGAGCGTGCCGTAGGGGCACATCCAGTTGCAGAACACGCGGCCGAATAGGACCGTGATCGCGACGATGACCAAACCCCAACCGAGAAACTTGTAGACATAGCCGGTGGCCAGCACGGTCGAGAGCATCACCAGTGGGTCCAGTTCGAGCAGTGCTGACACCGGATAGCCGACCAGTCGCGAGGTCCAGGTGGCCCAAACGGCCAAAACGAACAAAGCGAAGAAGAAGACCTGCGAGACGATGCGGACCCGGGTCAGGCGCAGCCAGCGATTCAGGGCCGGGCCAAACACCGCGCGCAACCGACTCATGTGATCACCTTGATGCGATCTTTGTAGTTGACCTTGCCGCTCCCCTTCTGCTCGGCCATGTAGAGATAGTCGGGTAGTCGTCCAGGGCGCTGCAACAGGTGCTCAAAGGCCCAGGCATCGGTGGCCACCGGGTCGATGCCGGCGAGGATCGCATTGCCGTCGCGGACGTTCGAAGGATCACCACCGGTCGGACCGTTCTCCATCAATACGCGCGTCCCGTCGACAATGGTCAGCGTCGGGCGGATCATGATCGAAAGGTCAGAGACGATCTCGTGGATATCCTGATGGAACTGGTTGCGCCGTCCGCCGAGAAGACCGTACCAATTCTTGATGCCGAGCGAGGCGTGGCAGAGATTGTGGTCCTTGGCCGGAGCGATGCCGATCACTTTGGTGACGTTCTTGAACGGCCGTTTGAAAAACGCCCACTGCTCGATCAGTGTTGCGCCGGGCGTGTATAACAATTCGAAGGCGTTCGGGTCGGGCAGATAGACACGCCCGCCCGCCTGCTCTGCGGCCGGACCGATGCCACTCTTGGCGAAGCAGTCGGCCGGTGACTCTATCGGGTTGTCGGCGACCCGGACCTCGGAAGCCCGGGCGTCGACCAGCAGCAGCCGTACGAGCGTATCTATGATGGCCGGGTTGGTGGTCGCACCTAGGTTGGGAGAGCGATCGAACGCCACGTTGGGTTTGAGCAGCACCACGTCGCCCGGTTGAATGAAGTGTGTGAGGCCGCCAATGGCATCCAGCGCCTTGAGCAACATGGTGCGCGTATCGCCGCCACGCCCGATGCCGACATGGATGCTGGGGTTTGTCGGTTCAACACGAAAATCCGGCAGCAGGAAGGGCGATTCGACAGGCATACTGCGTAGCCCGCTGTGATCGCCCAGCGACCCGGGGTAGTCTTCGGGCGCGAAGGCAAGGTAGGCGCCGGCGGCACCGATACCACCCAGTGCCAGGATGCGCTTGATGACATCGCGGCGACTGAGGTAGTCACCGCGGTAGTCTTTATGCGGATATTTATTACGATCCGTCATCGCCCAGATGCCCACCGATGCGTTCAAGTAAGGCGGCAATTCCCGCTATGTCCGGCGACTTCTCTACGCCGTAAATGTAGTTGCCGCGTCGGGCGACGGCAAAGTAGCTACCGAGATAGCGATGGCGGAACAGGCTGTAGGTGCCGTCGCCTTCAACCTTGTCATACTCATAGCCGTGTTCCTCAGCCAATGCAGCCATCAGGTCTTGCGCGTCAGCGGCTGAGTCAGCAACATGTATGAACAGCCGAGCGTCGCCATCAGTCCCGGCCTTGCCAAACCAAAAGCGTTTTGCAAAGTCGTACTGAAAAGCATTGTTTTCCTGGAACTGAATATCGGCCTCGGCGATGCCCAGTCGTTGATTGAGCAGCGCAAAGCCGGGCGCTACCGGCGTGACGCGAGTTGTCTCGGCAAGGCTGACCTGGTCCAGCTGCGCGAAGGCCGCCACCAGGCTGGTGGCCTTGTCAGTAACATGGGCGCTTTGACGATCCCCGGCAATCCGGAAAAAATACCGCCCCTTACGACCGATGGCCCCCACCTTGGTGGCGACAAAGGCGACACCGCCTCGTTCCTCTATCGCGCGCCCGGCGGTGTGTTCGGAGAAGATGCCCAGACTGCCACTCAGGTCACCCTGATCGAACAACTCGATCGCGATCTCGCCCGCATCGCTCACCGAGCGCAAACGCAGAAAGGCCAGTGCGACGAAGCCCTGCTTGATGAACTTCTCGGCCTCGCCATTGATCTTCTCGTACAGGTTGTCCGCCTGGAAGTGCTTGACTCGCCCAACGGGCTGCCATTCGTCGTCCAGGGTGTGAGGGGGAAATGGCTCGAGGACGAACTCGGCCCCCGCTAATGGCTGACCGGGTTCCACCCAGGGTTTCAATGGCCGGTTGTAGATCTCGATTTTTCTTGAGTTGTCGCCCAGCAACTCTATCGGCAGGTCGCGTTCCGTTGGGTCGAAGTTGTCGCGGGTCGTCGTCAGCCACGCGCCCAGTGCGATCAGTGCGAGGAAGATCAGCGCGGCCGACAGGTTTTCGCTGCCCGGGATATGGGTGCGCATCAGACGGGACTTGTGACTGTTGAACACACGGTCGCTGCGCATCATTCGCCTCTACCCCCAACGACCGCTCGCGTCGCCTGTCGACACGCGTTGCAGCAGGTGGTTTGCCTCACCGTGAACCGCGCCCATCACGGTGCAATGTCTGGCGCTGCAGGACGTTCAACATGCGCAGGGCCGCGCAGCCCGCGCCATAGCCGTTGTCGACATTGACCACAACCAACCCCGGAGCGCAGCTCGCCAGCGCACTGTTGAGCGCGGTGATGCCGTTCGCGGCCACGCCATAGCCGGTCGCTACCGGCACGGCGATCACCAGGCCCGGGACGAGCCCGGCCACGACGCTGGGCAGGGTGCCTTCCATCCCAGCAACGGTGATCACGATACTCATGTCGCGCAGCTCGTCGACGCGTTCGAGAAGGCGCCAGAGCCCCGCAACGCCAACGTCATAGATCTCGCGCACGCCGACGCCGTAATAGTGCAGGGTCCGGGCCGCTTCCCGGGCCACCGGGACGTCGGAGGTGCCGCCGGAGACGATCGCCACCCGTGGTGCGTCCCCGCTATTCGGCACGCGGCCCAGAATCGCCGTGTGTGAGACCTCGTCATAGTCCAGGCGCTTGCTCAGTTGGCTGGACAGTGCGGAAAACTTGCCACCGTCCAGGCGCGTCAGCAGGAGCGGCTCCTCCGCGCTCAGTGCCGCCTCGAGAAGGCGATTGATCTGATCCGGCGTCTTGCTGGCGCAGAAGATCGTTTCGTCAAAACCAAGACGTTCCTTGCGCGAACTATCGGGGGTCAAGTCCCAGTCACCGTCCATGGTCTGGCCTCAGAAACGCGCTGCCCATAAGGTATGTCTGAAACGACACGGGGTGTGGGATGCCCGCAGTGGATAACAGGACGCCGATCTGTTGCCGCAGCACGTCGGCCTTCGCAGTATCCAGAACGCGGATGCTTTCCTCATCCAGCTCGATCACGACCGCCGCGCGGCGCACGCGACAGCGAGCTGTTTTTGGTTTCAACTCACGCCGCACCAGCCGTTCAGCATAGTAGATGGCGTCGAGTACCTTGGGCTTGATCGCCAAGCCGGTCTCGACTCGACTGGAGAGACAGGGGGATGCCGGCAGTGAGGCGAGGTCATCCAACGAAAGTGCTCGCGCTACTGCGCGAACGGCTGCTTTGTCCATACCGGCTTCGACGTACGGGTGGATCACCCCATAGGCGGTTGCGGCCTTCAGACCAGGACGGTAATCGCCGAGGTCATCGCTGTTGGTACCAGATACCAATACGCAGTCCACCGCTTCGCTCATGGTCGCGTAGAGTTTGGTCTTGCAATAAAAGCAGCGATCGTGCGGGTTCGCAATATAGTTGGCATCCGCGAATTCACGCGCGTCGATTAAATCGAGAAGCCAGCCCTCCTGGCGCGCATAGTGACGTACACGATTGCTCGCGTCTTCTGGCACAGCGGGCGATACGGCATGCAGCATGCGTGCGTTGTCGCCCAGGACACGGTGCGCCGTGAAGGCGAGTGTCATGCTGTCCACGCCGCCACTGACAGCTACGGCCAGCGGACCGATCTCCCTGATGACCGACTCAAGACGGTGCAAACCGTTGTTCACTTTCCTGACCCCGGGCCAATGGTATTGCCATCATCATCTTCCAGATCGAGTGTATGGGCCTCGCGTCGTCGTTGCTCCCGACCTGCGTGGCCGCCGGGCGCCCCGGCGATATCAGCCATTTCGACCTTGCGCGTCCTTATGCCATCCGGTCGCAATGCGCGCTTTACGCGCACTTGCTCGCCATGCAACGCGTGGCTGTGTACGTTGCGTGCCAGTGTAGCGCGGCTGACCGTGTGCCAGCGAACACCGAGCGTCGTGGTTTCTGTCAGACATTTGTCCAGGATCGCATCGAGTCGCGATATGTCGCCCAACACCTGGATCCGCATGGTGAGCCTGCCTTTCTTACCGAAAACCGGTGCCTGCGTTACATCCAAGATGCCCGGCATGTCGCGCAGCCGTTCCAGGCCGACGGCCAGATCTTCGGGTGTCTGATCGTCCACCTCGAACTCGCACACCGCGACCCTGCTGTCGGCGGCGCGCGAGCATTCGAGATCGAATAGGCTGACCAGCAGCACATTGCTGAAACCAGCAAATTTCTTGGTGCCGAATCCGTAACCGCGGCCGAGCATCACGCCGGGCGGCATTCGTGTTTCGAAAGACGGATTGAGGTGCTTGAGAATAGCGGCGCCGGTTGGCGTAATGCGCTCACCCTCCACCCCATCGTCGAACACCGGAAATCCCCTGAGGAGCAATGCGGTCGCTGGCGCGGGGATCGGTAACAAGCCGTGGGCGCTCGCAACGCGGCCCCGGCCGAGAGGTAATGGCGAACACGACCAGGTCGTCGCGCCACCGCGTTCGATCAGCCAGGAGGCGGCAACGATGTCGGCGATCGAGTCCCAAGCGCCGACTTCATGGAATGTCACCTCGTCAATAGAGGAGCCATGCACCTCGGCCTCCGCCTCGGCCAGCAATTCGAATATCGCTATCGCGCGCTCTTTGACAGCTGGGTCGAGTTCGCAGTGCAAAAGCTGCTTGCGGATGTCGCGCCAATGACGATGGGTATGACTTTCCCGGCCTATTGCTTGCCTGACCTCGAAGCGGTGTCCGGCCAGGCAACCGTCATTGTGCGGCAGGGCGCACACGTCGAGGTCGGGCGCCAGTCCGCAGCCGCGAACGGCCTGGGACAGGGGCGCCTGCCAGTTGCGTTGGTAGTCGAGCATGGCCGCGGCGAACATATCGCCAGCGACACCACCGATTGGATCCAGGTGAATATGCATGCGTCGCCTTTCACTCTACTCGAGAAGCGCCTCGTAGTGCGACGAAGCCTCCCCATTGCGTCTCACTCACGGCACGGCATTTACGGCGCATCTGCGATACAGGTTGGCGCACACAAGCCGCAACGACTCTCGTTTTTGTCGCGCGACGGCCCGTCTGGTTCCCGACGCGCGGCTA
>CBDTXT010000137.1:0-7606 GCA_965364465.1 uncultured Chromatiaceae bacterium | reverse complement strand
GTCTTCATCCACAAGGACAACCCGGCGAATAAGATGTCCTACGAACAGCTGAAGGACATTTATGCCCGTGGCCAGAAAACCAAGAAGTGGTCGGACATGGGCATTACGGTGCCCGGCTGCGACAGCGACGAGATCGTCGTGGTCAACCGCCAGAACAACTCCGGCACCTATGCCTATTTTAAGAAGGAGGTGCTCGGCGCGAAGACCAAGTTTCGCCAGGGGACGCTGGACATGCACGGCTCCAAGGATGTCGTCGACCTGGTCGAGAAGACACCCTGCGCCATCGGCTACAGCGGCCTCGCCTATGCCACGGATCACCTCCAGACGGTGTGTGTATCCGAGAAGACCGGTGACGACTGTGTCTCGCCGAGCGTCGCGACCGCCAGCGACCGCAGTTACCCGATCGCACGGCCGCTGTTCATGTACACCAATGGCGAGCCCCAGGGCGCCATCAAGGAATACCTTGACTGGATCAAGAGCGATGCGGGCCAGTGCATCCTCCAGGGCAAGGGTTACGCACCGGTGCGCGCGGTGCAGTGCAACTGAGTACAGCCGCATGAGCCGCAGCAGCGTCAGACAAGCGAGACTTTAGATCCATGAAGCATTACGAAAAACGTCTGGAACAGGACGAGCAGGACATTCGAGCCAAGACTGCTGCGGTGGCCGCGCTGGTCCAGGAGGCGTTGCGAAACGCGGTACACGCGACGCTGACGGGCAATCACAAGCTGGCGAGCCTGACGGTGCTGGGTGACGGCGAGATCAACCGGGCGACGCGGTCGATAGACCGCGACTGCCATCTGTTCATCGTCCGCCACTTGCCCAGTGCCGGCCATCTGCGTTTGATGTCGGCCACCATCCGGGCGGCGATCGAACTGGAGCGCATCGGCGACTATGCGGTCAGTATCGCAAGGGTGGCGGGGAGGCTCTCGGCGCCGCCCGATCAGCACCTGGCGAGGACGGTGGAAAACATGGCTCAGCAGTCCGGCGAGATGCTGGAGAGGGCGATGCAGGCCTTCGCCGATGGCAATGCCGAACAGGCCAGAACGGTGACCGTCATGGCCGACCAGGTGGAACGCCTGCGCACGGCCGCGCTGGAAGACCTCTCGCAGGCCGCGGACGGCCGTCCGATCGACGACCTTTTTGCGCTTTTCGTGCTGTTCAGCATGCTCGAGCGGGTATCCGACCAGGCCAAGAATCTGTGCGAAGAGGCGATATTTGCCGCCACCGGGGAGACCAAGGCAAGCAAGGTCTATCGCATCCTGTTCCTGGATAACGATAACGCGATACTAGCGCCGATGGCCGAGGCCATCGCCCGGCACAACTTTCCCAACAGCGGTAGTTACGAGAGCGCCGCCTTGTCGCCTGCCCCCGCTCTCGACCCGGAAATGCTCACTTTCATGAGCGCGCGCGGGATCGACCTCAGTGCGGGCTCACCGGTTGCCTTCGACAAGACACCACTGGAGCTGGCCGAGTACCACGTTCTGATAAGCCTGCAGGGACCGATCGGGAAGTACGTGTCGGATATCCCATTCCACACCACGGCCCTGGAGTGGGATGTGGCGCAGTCGCCGGATGAAGCGACCTTGGAGTATGAGGCCGTTTATCGTGCCCTGAGCCTTCAGGTGCGCGAGCTGATGGAGCGGCTGCGCGGCGCGGAGGCGGACTGATGGCCGCCGTGGAAGAGGCCGTGAAGCCGGCCGCCGATACCATGGGCGGCGGCGATTTCGACCGTCGCAACGCCGACTGGTATATCGACAAGGTCGTCCAGGCGCTGATCTTCGTCGGCGGCATATCGGCGATCATCTTCGTCGCCGGGATCTTTGTCTTCATCACCAAGGAAGGCCTTGGCTTTATCCTCGACCGCTTCGATTTCATGGAATTCTTCACCTCTCCCTACTGGTACCCCGCCGAGGAAGAGGACCCGGAATACGGTATCCTGGCGATGATCGCAGGTACGGCCAGTGTCACCGTCCTGGCCATGCTGGTAGCCATCCCGTTTTCACTGGGCACGGCGATTTATATCGCAGAGTTTGCGACCGGCAAGACCCGTGAGACGCTCAAGATCCTGGTGGAATTGCTGGCTGCGATCCCCTCGGTGGTATGGGGCTTCATCGGGCTGAGCATCATGAACCCGCTTATCATTGACGTTTTCGACGTTCCGGTCGGGCTGAATGTTCTCAATGCCGGCATCATCCTCGGGCTGATGGCCGCGCCGATCATGACTTCCATCGCTGAGGATGCGCTCAAGGCTGTCCCCGACCGCTACCGGGAAGCCGCCGAAGCCCTGGGCGCCACCCGCTGGCAAGTCATACAAAAGGCGGTATTGCCGGCAGCCAGAAATGGTCTGCTGGGTGCCGTGCTGCTCGGTGTTGGACGGGCTTTCGGGGAAACTATGGCGGTGCTGATGGCGACCGGTCACTCGATCAACATCCCGACCAGTGTCTTCGATTCGGTGCGCGCCCTGCCGGCCACCATTGCCGCGGAACTGGGTGAAACGGCCGTGGGTTCAGAGCATTACCAGGCGCTGTTCACCCTCGGCATCTTCCTGTTCATGGTCACCTTCGTTATTAATCTCAGCGCCGACCTGATCGTCCGCGACGTTGCCAAAAAGTAGGTACATACTCATTATGTTCGAGACAACCACGCTCAATGCTAGGAACAGGCAGGTCCAGCGGCTCGTCAGTATCCTGTTTCTGACGATGACCCTGTTTCTGATTGTCCCGGTATTGATAATCCTCGGGACTCTGGTAGTCAAAGGGAGTCCGGTTATCTCGATCGATTTCCTGTTTACCAATCCGACCGAGGGCATGACGGCGGGCGGCATCTTCCCGGCCCTGCTGGGCACCATCTTGCTGGTCGCGGTGGACTTGGTGATTGCCATACCGATTGGCATCTCGGCCGCCATCTATCTGAGCGAGTATGCCGGCAACAACTGGCTCACCCGCGTCATCAACCTCGCCATCATCAACCTGGCCGGCGTGCCGTCGATTGTGCATGCCCTGTTTGGACTCGGTGCCTTCGTGCTGTTCTTCGGTTTCGGCACAAGCATCCTTGCCGCCAGCCTTACGCTGGCCATCATGACGCTACCGTTGGTCATCGTGGCCACCAAGGAGTCGTTGCAAGCGGTACCGCATGCTTTTCGCGAGGCCTGCTGGAACATGGGCGCCACCCGCTGGCAGACTATCCGCCGCGTGGTTTTGCCGAATGCCATCCCCGGCATCCTTACCGGCCTCATTCTCGAGATATCGCGCACCGCCGGCGAGACTGCCCCTATTATGTTCACCGGTGCCGTGTTCTTCACCCCGTTCCTGCCACAGGGGATCTTTGATCAGACCATGGCCATGCCACTGCACCTGTTCGTGGTCTCGACACAGGTCCCCGGCGTGCCCGAGAATCTGCCCTACGGCGTGGCCTTGATGCTCATCGCCCTGGTGCTGTTCATGAACAGCCTTTCCATCGCCTTTCGGGCCTGGTTGCGGGGCAAGAAAAAATGGTAGCCGGCATGCAGCCGCCCGCGAAGGAACCCGGCGCACAGGTGGAAGCGGCGAACATCAAACTGGCAGTGCGCGACCTGTCGATCAGCTACGGCCACGACACGGTGCTCAACAATGTCAGCCTGGAGATCCGGGAGCATGAGATCTTTGGCATCATCGGGCCGGCCAACGCCGGCAAGACCTCGTTCCTCAAGTCGCTGAACCGCATGGACATGTTCAACTCGGACATGCACGTCAAGGGTGACATCCTGTTCAACGGGCTGAATGTCCGCAAGCTCAGGAACATCTATGCCCTGCGCTCCCGCATCGGCGTCGTATTCCCGCTGCCGGTCGGCCTGCCTATGACGGTTTACGACAACGTGGCCCTGGCCCCGCGCCTGTCCGGCATTAAGAAAAAAAGTGAACTGGATGTCATCGTCGAGCGCTGCCTGGCCCGCGCCGCCCTGTGGGACGAGGTCAAGGACCGGCTGGATTCCCTGGGAAGCCTGCTCTCCGGAGGACAGCAGCAGCGGCTGACCATTGCCCGCGCCCTGTCCCAGGAACCGGAACTGCTGGTGCTGGATGAATTCTCCATTGCGGTCGATCCGGTCACCACCATGCGCATCGAGGATGTGCTGAAGGAACTGAAAAGCGAGATGACCATTATCCTGGTAACCAACCTGGTCCAGCAGGCCGAGAGACTCGCCGATCGTACGGCATTTTTCCTCGGCGGCGAATGTGTCGAGATCGGCGTTACTGCCGAGACGTTTGCCGGCAACGTCCGGGACCAACGAACTCGGGACTACATTGAAGGTAAGTTCGGCTGATGGAAGCCGCGCCCACCCCGACGAACCCTCTGGAAGATCATGCGATGAGTACCGATCAGGAGCAGACATACGCCATCCACACGGAGGATCTGAGCCTCTGGTACGGAAATTTCCAGGCCTTGTTCGACGTCAATCTGAGCATTCGAAGCGGCCGGATCACCTCGCTGATCGGTCCCTCGGGCTGCGGCAAATCGACCTTCCTGCGCAGCGTCAACCGGATCAACGAACGCCTGGGCTACGTGCGTATCAACGGCAGCATCAAGGTCCACGATCAAAACATCTACAGCCCCCAGGTGGAGCTGGTTCAGGTGCGCAAGCAGATCGGCATGGTCTTTCAGCGCCCGAATCCGCTGCCGCTGCCGATCCGCGACAACGTGCTGTTCGGACACAAGATCCACAACAAGGGTGACAAGAGCGGAACCTCCAAGGATGATGAGATCGTCGAGCAGGCCCTGCGACAGGTGTTGTTGTGGGACAAAGTCAAGGACAGGCTCAAGCGCAAGGCTACGGAGCTGTCGCTGGAGGAGCAGCAGAAGCTGTGTATCGCCCGCCTGTTGCCCGTCAAGCCGCGGGTGCTGCTGATGGACGAGCCCTGTTCGGCCCTCGATCCGAAGGGCACCGAGGCGGTGGAGGAGCTGATCTGGGAGCTTGCCGGGCAGTACACTATCCTGATCGTGACCCACAACATGGCCCAGGCACGCCGTGCCAGTGAGGAGTGCATTTTCATGCTCATGGGCAAGGTGGTGGAGCACAGGGCGACCGACGAGTTGTTTCTCTCGCCGGACCAGAAGGAGACGGCCGACTACATCGAAGGACGATACGGCTGACCAACTCGCCCGGGTTCGACGTGGCTACCAAGAACCCAACGATCCTGATCGTCGACGACACGTCGCTGATCGGCCCATCGGGCTGCGGCAAATCGACCTTCCTGCGCAGCGTGAACCGGATCAACGAGCGCCTGGGCTATGTGCGGATAGACGGTAGCATCAAGGTGCTCGACCACAACATCTACGATCCTTCGGTGGAGCTGCTGCAGCTGCGCAAGCAGCTCGGGATGGTGTTCCAGCGCCCCAACCCCTTGCCGCTGCCGATCCGTGACAACGTGCTGTTCGGACACAAGATCCACAACAAGGGTGACAAGAGCGGAACCTCCAAGGATGATGAGATCGTCGAGCAGGCCCTGCGACAGGTGTTGTTGTGGGACAAAGTCAAGGACAGGCTCAAGCGCAAGGCTACGGAGCTGTCGCTGGAGGAGCAGCAGAAGCTGTGTATCGCCCGCCTGTTGCCCGTCAAGCCGCGGGTGCTGCTGATGGACGAGCCCTGTTCGGCCCTCGATCCGAAGGGCACCGAGGCGGTGGAGGAGCTGATCTGGGAGCTTGCCGGGCAGTACACTATCCTGATCGTGACCCACAACATGGCCCAGGCACGCCGTGCCAGTGAGGAGTGCATTTTCATGCTCATGGGCAAGGTGGTGGAGCACAGGGCGACCGACGAGTTGTTTCTCTCGCCGGACCAGAAGGAGACGGCCGACTACATCGAAGGACGATACGGCTGACCAACTCGCCCGGGTTCGACGTGGCTACCAAGAACCCAACGATCCTGATCGTCGACGACACGTCGCTGATCGGCCCATCGGGCTGCGGCAAATCGACCTTCCTGCGCAGCGTGAACCGGATCAACGAGCGCCTGGGCTATGTGCGGATAGACGGTAGCATCAAGGTGCTCGACCACAACATCTACGATCCTTCGGTGGAGCTGCTGCAGCTGCGCAAGCAGCTCGGGATGGTGTTCCAGCGCCCCAACCCCTTGCCGCTGCCGATCCGTGACAACGTGCTGTTCGGACACAAGATCCACAAAAAGACCGCGAGCGGGCGGCGGGCCGAGGAAGACGAGGTGGTCGAGCAGGCGCTACGGCAGGTGCTGTTGTGGGACAAGGTCAAGGACAGGCTCAAGCGCAAGGCCACGGAGCTGTCGCTGGAGGAGCAGCAGAAGCTGTGCATTGCCAGGCTGTTGCCGGTCAAGCCACGCGTGCTGTTGATGGATGAGCCCTGCTCCACGCTCGATCTGAAGGGTACCGAGGCGGTCGAGGAGCTTATCTGGGAGCTCAACGGGCAGTACACTACACTGATTGTGACCCACGACATGGCCCAGGCGAGGCGCGCCAGCGAAGAGTGTATCTTCATGCTCATGGGCAAGGTGGTGGAGCACCGGGCTACCGACGAGATGTTCCTGGCCCCGAAAAAACAAGAGACGGCAGACTATATCGAGGGGCGCTTCGGCTGAGCACGTCCCTCCCTCAAAGGGGCGTGAGTGGGCGAGAATCTTCCGACCATCCTTATCGTGGACGACGAGGCGCCAATCCGTGAGATGGTGCAGTTCACACTATCGGTCGACGGCATATCCTGTATCGGTGCCGCGACGGTTGCCGAGGCCAGGGCGCAGATCGCCGAGCACCCGCCGGACCTGATCCTGCTCGACTGGATGCTGCCGGGCGGGGAGTCCGGGCTCGATTTCGCCAAATGGATGCGCGCGCAGGCCCGCCACGCCTACTGCCCGATCATCATGCTCACCGCGCGCGCGGACAATGCCAACAAGGTCGCGGCACTGGATGCCGGTGCGGACGATTACATCAGCAAACCCTTTTCCCCCTCCGAGCTCAAGGCCAGGATACGCGCGGTGCTGCGTCGCTGCGCACTGACTGTCGAAGAGCCCAGCGAAGAGACCGTTGAAATCGGCGGTCTCTGCCTGAACCTGGTCACCCGTCGGGTCAGCGCGGATAACACGGAGGTGGTGCTGGGGCCGACCGAGTTTCGCCTGCTCCAGTTTCTGATGCAGCATCCGGAGCGCGTCTACAGCCGCAGTCAGCTGATCGCCCACCTGTGGCCACCGAACACGCAGGTCGAGGACCGGACCGTGGATGTCCATATCCGCAACCTGCGACGTGCGCTGCAGCCGTCGGGGCGCCGCGGGATGGTCCAGACGGTCCGCAGCGTCGGTTACCGCTTTTCCTGCCCCTGAGGGCCGGCATGCGCGCGCCCGGTGGCCGATCGAAACCGTGTTGCTGAGTCCACAGGCTATCGGCGAAGAGCTTCTGTGGCTCGGCGCGATTGCCGCAGCCGCGTCTCTTGTCGGCATGACCGGGCTGGACATCGCGCTGAGCGCGGCTCTCGGTTTTGCAGGCTACGCCGCCTGGCATCTGGCACAGGCGCTGCGCCTGCTGGCGTTCACGTCGCGCGCGTCAGGCCCGGCGCCCGGCAGCGTCTGGGGTATCTGGCGCGAGTTGTTCGATCGTGCCGCGTCGTCAAA
>CBDTXT010000136.1:0-7630 GCA_965364465.1 uncultured Chromatiaceae bacterium | reverse complement strand
CATCTTGGGCGATCCTTCTCAAACCATAGCTACGGCTATGCTTTTTCGAACGATCGCCCAACCTGTGCTTGGCCCTATCGCCCCAAAATCCCACATCCCGGTGGGATTTTGGGGCTAGTGGGCTGCTTGGCCGATGGCAGTACCGTCCTCCGCCGACGCCGCCCGAACGTTCAGCTGCCCTGGCCTCCGCCGAGGCCTTGCGCATCCTGCTCGCAGCCGACCAGTTGGTTGCGGCGCAACGCGATCTGGGCCAGCGGGGCCTGTACGAACAGACTGAAGATCACGACGCCGAATGCAATCGATTGTATGGTCCACCAATACGGCAGATCGGCGGGTAGTGAAAGGGCCAACGCGAGTACGACCGCGCCGCGCAGGCTGCCGAGCAACAGGATCTTCTGGAAGCCCATCGGGACCGGCGCCACCCAGGGTAGTCGATTGATCAGCGACAGGCCGCCGAATACCGCTACCGCGCGTGCGATCAGGAGCGCCAGGACGCCGATCAACATCGCCAGCCAGCGCTCCTCGAACATCGTCAGGCTGACGGTTACGCCCATCAGCAGGAACACCAGGGCCTCCGCGACATAGACGTTGAATCCCCAGAAGGTGTCGACGAAACTGCCGCGTTCGTCCTGGAAGTCGTTGTGGATCACGCGCCCCATGATCAACCCGGTCACCAGGACCGACATCACGCCGGATACTTCGAGGACCTCGTTGGCCAGCAGGAATGCCGTATAGGCCGAGATCAGTGAGATCAGCGCCTGTTGGATGGAATCTTCGAACAGGCGTGACAGCAACAGGAAACACAGCCCGACCAGCAGGCCGACGAAGAGGCCACCGAAGAACACCAGCAGGAACGACAATGTGGCGTCGCCGAGACCGATGCCCTCCGTCGGATGGGTCGCGATGTAGAGAAAGATGCCGAAGGTCACGATCGCGGTGGCGTCGTTGAACAGGTCTTCACCCTCCATCAGCACACGCAGGCGGTGCGGTACACCGAGCGCATCGAAGCGCGTCGTGATCGGCGAGGCGTCGGTGGCTGCGAGCACCGCACCTGCCAGCAATGCGGCGACCCAGGGGAAGCCTTGCGGGTGGGCGATCCCCAGGTAGATCAGGGCTGCAGAGATGCCGATCGACAGCAGCATGAACGGCATGGACAACATCAGCACGACGAACAGGTTGCGACGCAGCAGCGTGGCATCGATTCGGAATGCGGCCTGGAACACCAGCAGCGGGAGAAACACGTAGAAGATCAGGTCGTGGAACGAGTCGTGCCGAACGCCGGTGTCCAGGCCGAACCATAGCAACAGCTCGGACCCGAGGAAGCCTACCAGCACCAACACTGCGGCGAGCGGCAGCCGAAGGCGTTCGGCCGTTGGCCGCAGCATCAGCGCCAGGACCAGCATGCCCGCCAGCAGCGTGATTGCGTGGCTGACCGGCATCGCTTCTTACCCGCCGGCCTGCCCGGCGGCGCAGCCATCGCTGCGCCTCTCCGGGATCGGGTGCAGCTGGTCGAGCCCGATGCAAAGACCGTTGTCCTGCACCACGCGGGCGTGGCCGCGGTGCAGTTCGCTCGGTGAGCGGACACCGCAGGCGTGCGCGATGATGCCGACCTCCTTGACCATGTTCCGCACGTAGGCCGCGACCCGCTCCGCCTTTTCGGGCGGGTGCAGGCCACGCTGCAGCTTCGCATCGTGCGTCGTGATGCCGGTGGAACAGGTGTTGCGGTTGCATTGCAGCGTCTCGGTCACGTCGACGATATAGGCCACGATCACCCATAGCGCCACCAGACCCAGTGCAAGCATGATCGCGGCAACGAACAACTCGAGGCTTGCGATCAGGAAGCTGCCAAATTTGTCGGACATGTCTTGCATTCGGGGCTATCCGGGGGTTCGCTGGTTCCTTGGGCTGGGGGTTTCTGGTCAGTCGATCACTGGGCGTCCTGCGTTCGTGACCTGCCATCACACGGTCGTCGCTGAAATCTGTGATTGCACCTGATATGTCTTTGCCCCGCATCCGGCTCGTGTCGCAACGCGACCCGGCGTCCGGGTATCTGGGGATGCGGGCATTCCGACACCGTTCACAACAGGATAGACCGGCTGAATGCATGAATCTTTGCAGTCTCCGCCACAGCCGGATCCGGACCGCCGCCGGGACCTTCGCAAGGTGGCCCGCAACCGAGCTGGCTGGATGCGTGACGCGGTCGGTCGCTCAGGTGCTGCGCGGGCCCCTGCCTGTCCGGGCGAGTTGGCTGCGCGTCATGAATAAGCGGTACAGCAGCGGTATCACCGTCAGGGTCAACACGGTCGAGAAGGCGAGGCCCCAGACGATCGCGTTGGCCACCGGCCCCCAGATCAGCGACTTGCCTCCCAGTCCCGTGGCCAGCGAAAGCAGGCCTGCCACCGTGGTCAGCGAGGTAATCAGGATCGGGATCACGCGCCGACGGGCGGCATAGATGGTCGCATGCAGCACGGTCATGCCCGCGGCCAGCCGCTGGTTCCCGGCCGAGATCAGTACGATCGCCGAGTTCACCGCGATTCCGGCCAGCGCGACCACGCCGTAGAGCGTGTACAGGCTGAGCGGGCTGCCGGAAACCAGCAGGCCATAGCTGACCCCGGTGAATGCCATCAGCACCGTGGACAGGATCATCAGGGGCTGCCAGTAGCTGCGAAACTGGGTCCCGAGGATTGCGTACATCACACCGACGCCGAATACGAACAGGACAAGGATCGCATCCAGGCTCTCCTGGATGTCGTCCAGTTCCCCGGAAAAATCCAGGTCGACCGTAATGAAGTCGCCGCGCAGTTTCTGCCAGGCCTCGCGCACGTTGGCGTTGGCGGTGACCGTGTCGATCACGTCCGAATCGATGTCCGCCTCAACCGTGATCGCACGCCGGAAGTTGTAATGCCTGATGTTGCCCAGGCTCTGTTGCCGTGTGACGTGTGCCAGGTCCGCCAGGGCGATGCTGCCGCCGCCGCGTAGTGGCATGCGGAACTGCAGGATGTCGACGATGTCCTGGTACTCGGTGTCTGCGGCCTGGACCCTTACCTCGAGCTTCTCGCCGGCGTCGCGCATGTCGCTGACCACCAGCCCGTCGACCAGCAGCAACAGCGAGCGTCCGACCTCGTCAGGGCTCAAGCCTGCTCGGGTGATCGCATCGGTGTTGAACTCGAGCACCAGCTCCGAGCGCCCCTTGTCCGCGTCATCCTCTATGTCTTTGATGCCTTCGATACCAGCGAGTATCGTCTTAAGCCGGTCGGCCGCTCGGCGTATCTCGTCATAGCTGTCGCCGCGTACCTTGATGCTGATCGGCTTGGCGGTCGGCGGGCCGCCGCTCAGGCGCAGGAACGACACCCGCGCCGGTCCCGGCACGCTCAACACCTGTTCACGCATCCCCTCGATCATTTCCTCGACGGTTCGCAGCTCCGGGGTCTTAGCGTTGAGTCCGACCATGAGCTGACCGAGGTGGTCACCCAGGCGTTGCTCGGTCTCGGTGAACATGTTGCCGCCGTACGCGAGCATTGCCCTGACCTCGCCCTCGCGGACCTGGCCGCGCACCTGCTGCTCGATCTCCTGGACTTTCTCCAGCGTGGCCCGCAACGGCGTCCGCGGGGGCATTTCGACGTTGACATAGAAGAGGCGGATGGTGTCGGCGGCGAAGAAGTCGCTGCGCACCAGACCGGATGCGAGCGTGCCGATCGCGCCGAGAAACAGGAGCAGCACGCCGGCCAGGGTCAGCCAACGATGGCGCAGTGCCTTGACCAGGAAGCGCACGTAGGCCACCTGGATCGCATGCGTCAGCCTCACGCGCAGGCGTTGCACGCGTGACGGGTTCTTGAAGCTCACACCGAGGCCGATCACGTGCGCCGGCAACATCCAGAACGCCTCGACCAGCGAGATGGCCAGTGCGACGATCACCACCGTCGGGACGACGCGCATGAAATCTCCGAGGATGCCCGGCAGCAGGATCAGCGGACCGAATGCGGCCATGGTCGTCAGGACCGCCGCGGTGACCGGCGCGGCCACCTCGCGCAATGCCTCGATCGAGGCCTGCATCGCGTCCATACCGTGGCGCAGTCGGTAATAGATGCCCTCCACCACGACCACTGCGTCGTCGACCAGCATGCCAAGCACGATGACTACGCCGAGCAACACCATCACGTTCAGCGTCTCGCCGATGCCTGACAACACCCAGAACGTGCCCGCCAGAATGAAAGGGATGCCGATCGAGGTCAGCAGCGCAATGCGCGAGCCGAGGAACAGCCAGGTGACAACGAGCACCAGCAGCAGTCCGATCAGCGCATTGTTCTGCATCAGCCGGATCGCATTGCGCGTCGGTATCGTCTGATCGTCGATCAGGACCAGGTCCACGCCGGTGCTGGTGCTCAGCACGTTGCGATCCGTGAGATAGGTCTTCAGGCGTTCGACCAGTTCCAGCGTGTTGATGTCGGCCTGCTTGACTACCGCCAACAGCACCGCCGGCCGGCCTTCATAGGTCGTGAGCTGGTCCGGCTCGGCACGTGCACGTTCGACCCTGGCGACATCTGCGAGCAGGATCTCGCTGTCGCTGCCGACGATCGTCCGCGAGGCCAGGCCGCTCGGGTCCGCATCCGAGCCGACCAGGCGGACCAGCCAGTTCTGGGCGCCCAGTCTCGCGTCGCCGGCTGCGATGTCCTGGAAGAACGCGCTCACGGTGTCGGCTACCTGCCCCGGCGTCAGACGCAGCTCTTCGAGGCGCTCGGGAAAGAAACGCACCTGCAGTTCCGGGTCCGGCATGCCGACCGCGTCGACCCGATCGACCCCCTCGATCCGTTCCATCGCCTTGCGCACGTTGCGCGCCTGACGCCGCAGGTTTTCGTCGAAACCCTGGCCGACCACCGCGATCGTCGCGGAAGGGAAACCGTTGGCGCTGGTGATCTCCAGGATCACGGAATCCTCCGCCGCATCGGGCAGCTCGTCCTGCTCGTTCTGGATCTCGCGTCGCAGGTCGTTGATACGCCGGTCGAAGGTGCGCTGGTCGATGTCCTCGAAACGCACCAGGATGCTGGATATCGATTCACGGCTGTTGGACGACATGAACTTGACGTCCTGGATCTTGCGCAGCGCGTCCTCCAACGGGTCCGTCACCTTCTTCTCGACGTCAACCGCCGCAGCGCCGGGCAGCACCGTGGTGATGATGATCCAGTTGAAATTGATCGTCGGGTCCTGCTGACGAGGCAACATCAGGTAGGACAGCGCACCGACGATCATCACCAGTAGGAAGGTGAGATTGGCCAGCACATGGTTCTGCAGAAGCGTCCGGTAGAAATTCACTGCGCGGGGCCTACCGCCGGGGCCAGGTGCACCGGGTCGCCGTCGTTGAGGGCTTGGCGGCCATCGCTGATCAACTGTGTCTCCGGGGGCAGCGCGACCAGCGTCGGCCGCCCGTCCTGGGCTTCGGGTAGCGCGATGAAACGGGCACGCTCCTCCTCCAGCACGAAGATACCCAGGGTGTCACCGCGGCGCACCAGATAGTCTGCTGGCAGCAACGCGCGCTCGCCCTGCCAGACCACCCGGCCCGCGGTCCCCGCGACCGGCGGTTCGCCGTCGAACACGAGTCGTGCCTCGCGCGTGCGTGCCACCGGGTCGGCGCTCGGCAGCAGCGCCCGCAGGCTTACCGGGTAGCGCCTGCCGTTGCTCTCGAAAACCAGCATCGCCGCATTCCGGACGCCCGCCATCTGGTCATGGCGCAGTGCCGTGCTGACCTCCTGGCCAGCGATCTCCAGCAGGCCGATGACCGGGGTCCCGCGGTTGGCGAAACCGCCCACGTTGCCCAGGCGGTCTGTGACTACCGCGTCGAAAGGCGCCCGCAGAATGCAGTTCTCCACATCGATCTCGGCGCGTCGCAGCGCCTCTTCGCTCGCCGTGTTCTCTGCCGCGGCAACCGCCAGGTCGGTGCGGCGCTGGTCGAGCAGTTCCTCGCTGATACTCTTCTTCTTGGTCAGATTGCGAGCCCTTGTCAGCTGTTGCTGTGCGAAGCGCTGCTGGGCCCCGGCGCGTGTCGCCGCAGCGCGGGCGGCAGCCAGTATGGACTCGTAAGCACGGCAGTCGAGCCGCGCCAGTGTGTCCCCTGCCTCGACCTGGTCGCCGACCGCGACGGGCAGCTCGACGATGCGCGCGTCGATCTCGGCCGCGAGCCGTGGCTGGTTGCGCGCGACCACGGTGGCCGGGGCACTGTAGACCGGTGTCTTCAACACCTGATCCAGTGTCACGCTGCGGACATTGACCGGGTCGGCTGCGGTGCACGGCAGCGAGAGGCTCAAAGAAAGCAGCATGCCGCACAGGCATCTGCGCAGCACAGGCTGCCTGCTCAACCCGGTTTGGCACCATCGTAACTTCTGCATACTCGAAGCATACGATGAATTTGCATCGGCCAGTGCAGCCAGGCGGAGTGATCTGGTCATCCCCGGTGATCGAGGGCGCGGTCGCAACACCGCTCAGGATCCGCGCGCCAGGACTCGACTGCTGGCCCCGATTGCAGCTCGGGGTTAGGATCAAGCACAGCGCCGCCGGTTCACGGCGGACTCGATGGAGGCGGTCATGGTGTCCATGCGGGCGCTGATAGTCATGCTACTCGTCGCCGGCACGCTCGTGGGCTGTAAGAAGAGTGCCTACGTGCGCGTGTCACCCGACGAGGGCTTCACACAGCTGCAGGGAGCGGAACTGGTGGTCAAGCGCGACCTGGTGGTTCCGCCCGGACAGGCACGCGTGTTTGTCCAGGGCGGCCGCGCGACCGCCGGCGGGTTCGATCGCTATCTGGCACATTGTGCCTTCGAGGTGCAGCGGGTGAGCCTCGACGGTTTTACCATCAATGCGGGGACATTCCGCGTGATCCAGGTGCAGGGCTCAATGCAGCAGGTGGTGATGGCCCGGCCGCTGCTGCTGGCCAGCCGGCAGATGCTCAGCGCGATCGGCGGCATGGGCGGCAGCACATACCACCAGGGCTACCATTTCTGGCTTGCCTCAGAGACACAACCGGAGGTCAGGCGCATGAGTTGCTACGGTGTGTATGCGGAACCGCCCGAGCTCGAGCCGCCGTCGCTGCAGGAAATTGCGCAGGTGCTGGGCGATGTTGCCGAGATCCGTCGCTGACCGGATCAGCTGAAGCCATCGTGCCGGTTTTCCAGAAACCGCGCGAAGGCCTTTACCAGGTCCGCCTTGCTGATGATACCGACCAGATGATTACCCTTGTCCAGGACCGGCAGGGCACCGAAGCCGTGTTCATTGATCAGGCTGCAGGCGCGCGATAACTCGTCGTAGGTATGCACTGTGATCGGGTGCCGGCTCATCAGGTCGCCGACCGCGAGATTGTCGTCGAGCTGATAGTCGTGCGACAGGTCGGGTGCCTCGTCGACCCAGTCCGGCCGCCTCAGGTCCCGGTCGCTGATCATGCCGACCAGTCTGGCACCATCGAGTACCGGCAGGTGGCGCACCCTGGCCTCACGCATCCGGAAGAAGGTTTCGCGGACCCCGTCGTCGGGCGTCGCGGTCAACACCTTGCGGTTCATGAACTCACTCACACGCACGTTGTTCTAGCTCCAATGGCACTTACTTAGCGGTGATCGTCGGGTAGTTGGCCCACCGACACGGGTCA
>CBDTXT010000135.1:0-7632 GCA_965364465.1 uncultured Chromatiaceae bacterium | reverse complement strand
ACGTGGCACCCCGTCCCTGTCCGCCAGAAGCGAGAGCAGACGCTCATGATCGACCAGGCCCTGGCCCTTCTCGTTCAGCGACGCGGACGGCAGCATCCCGATCGAACCGGTCAGCATCGCCGCCGCATCGGACAGGATATCGCCGAACATATTGGTCGTGACCATCACGTCGAACTGTTTGGGCCACCTGACCAGCTGCATCGCGGCATTGTCCACATACATGTGGGTCAGCTCGATGTCCGGGAACTCGGTCTCCACGACCCGGGTCGCGACCGCGCGCCACAACTCCGTGCACTCGAGCACGTTCGCCTTGTCGACCGAGCACAGGCGCCGGCCGCGCTTCATCGCGATTTCACAGGCGGAGCGTACGATGCGTTCGATCTCGTGCTCGGCGTAGACCAGTGTGTTGAAGCCCTGTCGCTCACCGTTGTCCAGCGTGCGCACCCCGCGCGGCTGGCCGAAGTAGATGCCGCCGGTCAGCTCACGCACGATCATCAGGTCGAGCCCGGCGACGATCTCGGGACGCAGACTCGACGCGTCGGCCAGTTGCGGATACAGGATGGCCGGGCGCAGGTTCGAGAACAGCCCGAGCCCGGCGCGCAGGCCAAGCAGGCCCTTCTCCGGGCGAACCGCGATATCGAGCGGCTCCCATTGGGGGCCGCCGACCGCGCCGAGCAACACCGCGTCGGCCCGTTTCGCGCTCTCGAGCGTGCTGTCCGGCAGCGGGCTGCCGGCCGCGTCGTAGGCGGCCCCGCCGATCAGCGCCTCGTCGCGCGCCAGCGCCAGACCCTCGCCCGCCAGTCTGTCCAGCACCTTGACCGCCTCGGCCATGATCTCGGGGCCGATCCCGTCACCGGGCAAAACCAGAATTCTCTTGCTCATGATGTCCCCAAAGATCACAAAGGAAGCGGGGCCGTGCTGGCCGACAGACTCGACGCCGCGGCGCGACGACCCGTCAGTCGAACAACCACGGCGCCTCTGTGCGCCGGCGTGCCTCGTAGGCCCGGATAGCGTCCACGTGCTGCAATGTCAGGCCGATGTCGTCGAGCCCCTCGAGCAGGCAGTGCTTGCGGAACGCGTCGACCTCGAAACCGATCACGCCGCCCGCGGCATCACGAATCTCCTGGGCCTCGAGGTCGACCGTGAGCCGCAGCGCCGCCGATCCGCCCGCCTGGTCGAACAGCCGGTCGACGATATCCGCCGCCAGCACGATCGGCAACAGGCCGTTCTTGAAACTGTTGTTGAAAAAGATGTCCGCATAGCTCGGCGCGATGATGACCCGGAAGCCATAGTCGGTCAGCGCCCAGGGGGCATGCTCACGCGACGACCCGCAGCCGAAGTTCTCGCGCGTCAACAGGATGCTGGCGCCGGCATAGCGCGGGTCGTTCAGCACGAAATCCGGATTGACGGTCCGTCGGCTGTTGTCCATGCCCGGTTCGCCATGGTCGAGATAGCGCCACTCGTCGAACAGGTTCGGACCGAAGCCGGTGCGCCTGATCGACTTAAGGAACTGCTTCGGGATGATCGCGTCGGTATCGACGTTCGAACGATCCAGCGGACAGACCACGCCGGTAAAGGTTTCGAATTTTTCCATGACCTATCTCACTGAGACCTCTATCACTGAACGCTGCGGTGCCCGGCCGTCGCGTGGGACCTGCGGCCCCTGCTACAGCTCGCGTACGTCGACGAAGTGCCCCGCGACCGCCGCGGCCGCGGCCATCGCCGGGCTTACCAGGTGCGTCCTGCCGCCCTTGCCCTGCCGGCCCTCGAAATTGCGATTCGAGGTCGAGGCACAGCGCTCGCCGGGTTCCAGCCGGTCCGCGTTCATCGCGAGGCACATGGAACAGCCGGGCTCGCGCCACTCGAATCCGGCCTCGACGAACACCCGGTCCAGCCCCTCGCGTTCGGCCTCGGCCTTGACCAGGCCGGAGCCCGGGACGACCAGCGCCTGGCGGACATTGTCGGCGACGCGGCGACCGCGGACCACGGCCGCCGCGGCGCGCAGGTCTTCGATACGCGAGTTCGTACACGAGCCGATGAACACCTTGTCCAGTCGGATCTCGCGAATCGGCGTCCCCGCGGCCAGTCCCATGTAGTCGAGCGCGCGGCGCATGCCGTCGGCCTTGACCGGATCCCGCTCCCGCGCCGGATCCGGTACCGCGGCGGTGACCGGCACGACCATCTCGGGCGAGGTACCCCAGGTGACCTGTGGCGTGATCTCGGCAGCGGGGATCACCACGACCTTGTCGAACTCGGCCCCCTCGTCACTGTGTAGCTTGCGCCAGTCGGCGACCGCCTTGTCCCAGTGCTCCGGCCCCGGCGCGAAGGGCCGGCCCTTGACGTACTCGATGGTCTTGTCGTCGACCGCGACGAAGCCGGCGCGCGCACCCGCCTCGATCGCCATATTGCACACGGTCATGCGCCCTTCCATCGACAGGTCGCGGATCGCCTGACCGCTGAACTCGATCGCGTAGCCGGTGCCCCCCGCGGTCCCGATCCGCCCAATGATCGCGAGTACGATGTCTTTCGCAGTGACCCCCGGGCCGACCGACCCGTCGACGACGACCTGCATCGCGCGAGACTTCTTCTGCAGCAGGCACTGGGTGGCCAGCACGTGTTCGACTTCCGAGGTGCCGATCCCGTGCGCAAGGGCGCCGAAGGCGCCGTGGGTCGAGGTGTGCGAGTCGCCGCATACCACGGTCATACCCGGCAATGTCGCGCCCTGCTCGGGCCCGATCACGTGCACGATGCCCTGACGCGGGTCGTTCATCCCGAACTCGACGATGCTGAACTCGGCACAGTTGCGGTCCAGTGTCTCGACCTGGACGCGTGACACCGGGTCGGCGATGCCCCGCCCGCGATCGGTGGTCGGCACATTGTGATCCGCGGTCGCCAGGTTCGCGGCACCGCGCCAGACCGGCCGCCCGGCGAGGCGCAGCCCTTCGAACGCCTGCGGCGAGGTGACCTCGTGCACCAGGTGCCGGTCGATATAGAGCAGGGCCGTACCGTCCGGTTCTTCCCGCACCAGATGCGAATCCCACAACTTCTGATAAAGCGTCTTGGCCTTCATCGCGCATTTCCCGTTTCTGACGCTGCTAACGATAACGGCTAGAATGAATAAAACAAATTCATGTTTTTTATTTGTTCGATTCTTCTTAGGAATAATGGAAATCACCGCGCTGCGGGCCTTCGTCGAGGTCGCCGATCGCGCCTCGTTCTCCGAGGCCGCACAGGCGCTCTACCTGACCCAGCCGGCGGTCAGCAAACGGGTCGCGCAACTGGAGTCCGAACTCGGTACCCGGCTGTTCGACCGCATCGGCCGCCGGGTATCGCTGACCGCCACCGGGGCCGCGCTGCTGCCGCGCGCACGTCGCCTGATCAACGACGCACGTGATCTGAAGCGGCTGATCAGCGACCTGTCCGGCGAGGTGCGCGGGCGGCTCGTGATGGGGACCAGCCACCACATCGGATTGCACCGGCTGCCCGCCGCGCTCAAGCGCTTCACCGAGAACTTTCCGCAGGTCGAACTGGACATCCGGTTCATGGATTCTGAGGCGGCCTGCCGCGCGGTCGAGACCGGGGACCTCGAGCTCGCGATCGTGACCCTGCCGCCTGATCGGCCGCCGAATCTGCGGCTCGAGACCATCTGGCATGACCCGCTGGCCTTCATGGTCGGGCTCGAGCACCCACTGGCCGGGCGCGACACGGTCGATCTGGCCGAGCTGGCTGCCTACCCGGCGGTGCTGCCGGGCGGCACCACCTACACCCGCGGCATACTGGAACGGGCGGTCCGCGACGCCGCGGTCGGCCTGCACGTCGCAATGGCGACCAACTACCTGGAAACCCTGCGCATGCTGGTCGCGACCGGGCTGGGCTGGAGCCTGCTGCCGGCAACGCTGCGCGACGAGCAGGTACACCCGCTGCGGGTGGACGGCATCGCGCTGTCGCGCGAACTCGGCGCCGCGACCCACCGTCGCCGCAGCCTGTCGAACGCGGCCACCGAGATGATCCGGGTCTGCCGCCAGGCCTCAGGCAGCTGACCTGGCCAGCCGGCCGCCGATCCGCAGGCGCAGGCCCTCGAGGCCCGCGAGCAGCGTCGGCACCAGCAGCAGCACCAGGAAGGTGCCGAATGCCAGACCAAACGAGATCGATACCGCCATCGGGATCAGGAACTGGGCCTGCAGCGAGGTCTCGAACAGCAAGGGCAGCAGCCCCGCGATCGTGGTCAGCGAGGTCAACAGTACCGCACGCAGGCGCTGGCACGCGGCCTCGACGATCGCCTCGCGCACCGCGCTGCCCTTCTCCCGCAGCTGTTTGTAGAACACGACCAGGATGATCGAGTCGTTGACGATGATCCCTGACAGCGCGAACAGGCCGAACATCGACAGGATGGTCGGCGTGACGCCCATCAGGAAATGCCCGTAAAGCGCACCGACGACGCCGAACGGGATGATCGCCATCACCACCAGCGGCCAGCCGTAGGAGCCGAACACCCAGGCCAGGACGATGTAGATCATCGCGAGCGCGAACAGCGCGCCGCGCTTCATATCGTCGGCGGTCTCGCGCTGGTCCTCGGCACGGCCGGTGAATTCCCAGCTCAGGTCGTGCTGCTGCACCACCGCGGGCAGGACCTCGCCGCTCAACTGGTCGCGTACCGCGTTCGCATTCGCGATCTTCTTGTTCACGTCGGCGTACACGGTCACCGCCAGTTGTCCCTCGGCGTGGCGCATCGCCTTGAAGCCGCGCCGCTCCTCGAGCGCGATCAGCGACAACAGCGGGGCCGTTTCGCCGCCGGGCAGGAATAGGCTGAAGTCCTCGAGCGCCGCGAGCCGGTGGCGTTCACTGTCCGGCAGCATCACGCGCACCTCGATCTCGTCGTCCCCCTCGTTGAATATCTGAGCCAGTTCGCCCTCGAACGCGGCGCGCAGCTGCCGTCCCACGTCCTCGACGCTGAGCCCGAGCGACTCGCCGAGCGGGCTCAAACGAAAGATCAGCTGCTGCTGCCCGTAGGGCATGTCGTCTTCGACCGCCTGAACACCCGGGATCGCCGACAGCGCATCGGACAGCTGCAGCGCCGCGCGCTTCAGCACCGCGGCATCCTGGCCGGTCAGCCGGACCTCGAGGTCGCGACCCGGGTGCCCGCCGGTGCGCGAGGTGATGGTCAGGTACTCGAGGCCCGGCGGTCGGTTCAGGCGACCCTCCCAGGCCTCGATGAAGGCCTCGTTGCGCACCGCCCGGGCGTCGGAGGGAATCAGCTCCACCGTGACCGACGCGAACTGGTCCCCCTTCTGCTCCTGGCGGCCGTTGGAGAAGTAGCCGCGGCCGAACGCGACATTGGCGACCCGCAGCAGGTCACCGCCGAGTGCCGCGTCGGTCGCGTAGAGCGCGTCCTCCATCTCCTCGGCAAACGCGGCGACGCGCTGTGGCGGCGTGCCGGCGACGAAGGTGACGCTCGCGACGATCACGTTGCCCTCGACGTTCGGGAAGAAGCTGAACCCCATGCGGCCGCCGCGCAGCAGCCCGACCAGCACGATCACGAAGGCCAGTGCGATCGCGACGATCGCGAAGCGGTTGTCCACCGCCCAGCTCACCAGACGCCGGAAGTAATGATCGCGAAAATGTGCGAAACCGGCGTCCCAGCGACGCCGGAAACGCCCCGGGGCCGCGTGCTGCAGGCCCTTGAAGCTGTGCCGCAGGTGGCCCGGCAGGACCAGGAAGCTCTCGATCAGCGACGCCACGATCACGCAGACGATCACGAACGGTATGTCGCCCAAAAACTTGCCGATGAAGCCGGTGATCGCGAACAGCGGGATGAACGCGGCGATCGTGGTCAGCGAGGAGGACATCACCGGCGCCAGCATCCGGCGCGCCCCACCCTCGGCCGCCTCGAGCGAGCCCTCACCCGTCTGATAATGCGTCAGCGCGTCCTCGCCGACCACGATCGCATCGTCGACGATGATGCCGAGCGCCATGATCAGCGCGAACAGCGAGATCATGTTGATACTCCCGCCCGCCAGGTAAACGATCGCGAGCGTGGCCATGAACGAGACCGGAATACCGATGGTCACCCACAGCGCCACCCGGCCGTTGAGGAACAGGAACAGGATGCCGATCACCAGCACCAGGCCGCCGAGCCCGTTCTTCAGCAGCAGGTTGATCCGATCCTCGATCAAGGTCCAGCTCTCGTCGTAGACGGTGATGGACACGTCCGGCGGGTAGCGCCCGCGCGCGTCCGCGAGCCAATCCTGCATGATGCCGGCGGAGACCAGCGAATCGGCAGTGGCCGAGCGCATCAGCTGCAGTTCGACTGTCGGCTGCCCCCGGTAGGTCAACGCAACCTGGTTGGGCCGCGCCCGGCGCTCGACCTCGGCCACGTCGCCGAGCCGGACCAGGCGGCCGTCGCGCTCGGCGAGCAGCGGCAGCTGTTCGAATTCCAGCTCGCTGCGACGCTGGTTCAGCGTCCGCACCTCGCGTCCGACGTCGTCACGTCCCACGGTGCCCGCCGGCAGGTCACGCGACTGCGCGGTGACCCGGGCCGCGACCTCGCCCAGCGACAGGCCCAGGTCACCGAGCGCGGCTTGTGGGATCTGGATCGCCAGCTCGTCTTCCGGCAGCCCGGTAATGTTGACCTTGGCGATGCCGCGCGCGAGCAGCTCGCGCTCGATCCGGCGCACCAGCGGGCGCAATTCCCGGATGTCCTGTGGGCCGTGGACCAGCAGCCGGGCCACCGGCTCATAGCGCACCACATGCGTGACCTCGGTGGACTCGGCGTCGCCGGGCAGGTTGCGCACCGCGTTGACCAGCTCCTCGGCCCGATCGGTCGCCTCGCCCATGTCGGTGCCCTCGGGAAACTCGAGCGTGATCAGGCTCAGGCCCTGGCTCGAGGTCGAGGTCATCTTGTCCAGCGCGTCGGTCGTGCGCAGGGCCTGCTCGAGCGGGATCGTGATCGACCGTTCGACATCCTCGGCCGACGCCCCGGACCAGACCGTGCGGACATTGACGACCTCGACCTCGAAGTTCGGGAAGAACTGCACGTTCAGGTTGCTCAGGCCCCACACCCCGGCCATCAGCATGATCACCATCAGCAGGTTCGCGGCAACCCGGTGCTGGGCGAACAAGCCGATGATGTCGTTGCGGTGCTGGAAGGTCATCCGGCGTCAGGCCCCGTCGACCGCGCGGACCAGCCGGCCGTCCAACGCATTCGGCAGCTGGGTAACGATCACGCGGGCGTCGACCGGCAGGTCGGCCGCCCGCACCAGCACCCGTGTCTCGCCGCCGTCCGGCCGCGTCTCGCCGACCCGCTCGACGCGCAGCGGCCGCATCCGGCTCTGGTCGTCGACGAGGTAGACGCGGTCGGTGCCGTAGATCGCCTCATGCGGCAACGCGATCAGGCCGTCCTGCGTCGGCAGCGCCAGTTCGACACGCACGAAACGGCCCTGGCTGATCTCGTCCGCGCCCTCGGTCACCGTGAACAGACCGTCGATGCCGCCGGTCGCGCTGCCCGCCTCGGCCGCCAGACCGCGCAGCCGGCCGGCGATCCCGAGCGCGTCGATCTCACCCCGCACGCGCAGCGCGTCACCCGCAGCGATCGCGGCACGAATCTGCGGCAGATGGCGGTTCGGCAGCTGCGCG
>CBDTXT010000134.1:0-7633 GCA_965364465.1 uncultured Chromatiaceae bacterium | reverse complement strand
GACATTGGCGGGTGACGAAGTCAAGGTTGGCTCGCCTGCCCCTGAATTCGTCCTCGGGCTATCCACCAGAGGTCCGTCCCCTCGACGCTTGCCCCTCTGCCGCAATCGACACAGACCGGCATGCCAATAGCGGCACCCCCGGTCCGAGGCGCCTGCCCCGCATCCCCTGTTCCGCCCCAACACCCGGTTTGAACAGCCGAGGAAGATCATTTGACCGAAGCCGGTGAGCGGCGAAGACCCCCTCCCATAGGCCGATCGATATCCACTCGAAACCGCCCCGGATCCTAAAGTGCCCACACGACCAGCCGTTAAAGCCTGCATCGACCTTGTGCCACCTGGCTCACAAACCATCCGCCGGCAAGATATATACTTTGGGTCCAGCTTTGATCAACAGCGAATCGCACTGACGAACCATGGCAAGCACTAACCCGATCACGCGTCTCGGCGGCCTCGCCCGGCGGCTGGTTCAGGATGGACTGCTTTCGGAACCGGAGGCGCAGAAAGCGGTCGAGGCCTCGACTACCGCGGGCCGGCTGCTGGTCTCTCACCTGGTCGAACACGGCCTGGTCCAGGCGCGCGACGTCGCACTCGCCGCGTCGCAGGAATACGGCGTCCCGCTGTTCGACATCGACGCGATCGACCCCGCCAGCATGCCGACCAGCCTGGTCGAGGAAAAGCTGCTGCGCAAGCATCACGCGCTGCCGCTGATCAAGCGCGGCAACCGGCTGTTCATGGCGGTGTCCGACCCGACCGATCACCACGGCCTGGACGAGATCAAGTTCCACACCGGCCTGACGACTGACGCGGTATTGGTCGAGGAAGACAAACTGACCGCTGCGATCGAGCGGGCGCTGGACGTGCAGAACGAGGCGATGGCGGATCTGCTCGATGCCGATCTGGAGAATCTGGACATCAGCGCCGACGACGACAGCGCCGAAAAAGAGTCCAACCTCGACGTCGACGACGCGCCGGTGGTGCGTTACGTAAACAAGATTCTGCTGGACGCGATCAACTCCGGCACCTCGGACATCCATTTCGAGCCCTACGAGCGCACCTACCGCATTCGTTTCCGCCAGGACGGCATGCTGCACGAGAAGGCCTCACCGCCGGTCAATATCTCGGCCCGCCTGTCTGCCCGCCTCAAGGTCATGGCACGCATGAACATCGCGGAGCGGCGCGTGCCACAGGACGGCCGGATCAAGATGACCCTGTCGCGCAACCGTGCAATCGATTTCCGTGTCAACACCTGCCCGACCGTGCACGGCGAGAAGATCGTGCTGCGTATCCTCGACTCGTCTGCCGCCACGCTGGGCGTCGAATCGCTCGGGTTTGACGAACGCCAGAAGACGCACTTCCTGGAGGCGATCGGCAAACCCTATGGCATGATCCTGGTCACGGGCCCGACCGGTAGCGGCAAGACCGTCACGCTCTACACTGCGCTGAACATGCTCAACGAACCCGAGGTCAATATCTCGACCGCGGAGGATCCGGTCGAGATCCAGGTGTCCGGGATCAACCAGGTCAATGTGAACACCAAGACCGGCCTGACCTTTGCCGAGGCGCTGCGCGCGTTCCTGCGCCAGGACCCCGACATCGTGATGGTCGGCGAGATCCGCGACCTGGAGACGGCCGAGATCGCGGTCAAGGCCGCACAGACCGGCCACCTGGTGCTGTCGACGCTGCACACGAACGACGCGCCGCAGACCCTGACACGCCTGGCGAATATGGGCATCCCCGCGTTCAACATCGCCTCGTCGGTCAACCTGATCATGGCACAGCGTCTGGCACGCCGGCTTTGCGAACACTGCAAAAAGGTCGAAGACCTGCCGCACGACGCGCTGCTCGAGGAGGGCTTCACCGAGGCCGATATTCGCCAGGGCATCACGGTTTACGGGCCGGCCGGCTGCGACAAGTGCACCAAGGGCTATCGTGGCCGGGTCGGCATCTTCGAGGTCATGCCGGTCACGGATGCGATGGGCAAGTTGATCATGGAGAACGGCAACGCGATCCAGATCCGCGACCTCGCGAAGTCAGAGGGGCTGCAGGATCTGCGCGCCTCCGGCCTGGCCAAGGTAAAGGAAGGCATCACCAGCCTGGAAGAAATCAACCGCGTCACCAAGGACTAAGCAGGTCACAGTATGGCTACCAAAGCAGCAGCGGCAGCGGCACCGAAACCCGACAAGGCACAGGTCTTTGCCTGGGAGGGCACCGACCGCAGGGGCAACCGGGTCAAGGGCGAATCGCGCGCCGCCACCATTGCGCTGGCGCGCGCCGACCTGCGCCGCCAGGGCATCACCCCGCTCAAGCTGCGCAAGAAAAGCAGCTCGATCTTCAGCAACCGCAAGAAAAAGATCACGACCAAGGACATCGCGGTCTTCTCGCGCCAGCTGGCGACCATGATGTCGGCCGGCGTGCCGATGGTACAGGCCTTCGACATCGTCGGCCGCGGCCACAACAACCCGGCGATGCAGGAGATGGTGCTGTCGATTAAGGCGGACGTCGAGGGCGGCACCTCGCTGACCGCGGCGCTGCGCAAGCACCCGCTGTACTTCGACGACCTGTTCTGCAACCTGGTCGAGGCCGGCGAGCAGGCCGGTGTGCTCGAGACCCTGCTCGACAAGATCGCGACCTACAAGGAAAAGACCGAATCGCTGAAGGCGAAGATCAAGAAGGCCCTGTTCTACCCGACTGCGGTCATCGTCGTCGCGATCCTGATCACGGCGATCATCATGATCTTCGTCATCCCGCAGTTCAAAGACCTGTTCAGCAGCTTCGGCGCCGACCTGCCCGCGTTCACCCGGATGGTCATCTCGATATCGGATGTCGTCGCCGGCTGGTGGTGGGCCATCCTCGGCGCGGTCGTCGCTGCGATAGTGATCGCGACGAACATCTGGAAACGATCGCCCAAGTTCCGCGAGACGCTCGACCGACTATTGCTGAAGATCCCGGTGATCGGTTCGATCATGCACAAGGCCGCGCTGGCGCGTTTCTGCCGTACCACCTCGACCATGTTCGCGGCCGGCGTGCCGCTGGTCGAGGCTCTGCAGTCGGTGGCCGGCGCGACCGGCAGCGCGGTCTACGAAAAGGCAGTGCTGACCATGCGCGACGACGTCGCGACCGGCCAGTCGCTGCAGCTGGCGATGCGCCAACAGGGCTTGTTCCCGCACATGGTGATCCAAATGGTCACCATTGGCGAGGAGTCGGGCGCGCTGGACGACATGCTGTCCAAGGTCGCCGACTTCTACGAGGAGGAGGTCGACAACGCGGTCGATGCATTGAGCAGCCTGCTCGAGCCGTTGATCATGGTCGTGCTCGGTACCGTCATCGGCGGCCTGGTCATCGCGCTGTACCTGCCCATATTCCAGCTCGGCTCGGTCGTCTCCGGCAACTGAGGCATGGCGACCGACCCTGTCGTCGGCACGCTGGCACCCTATGCCGCGCTGGTGCTCGGGCTGATCGTCGGCAGCTTTCTCAACGTGGTGATCCTGCGGCTGCCGCGACGCATGCAGGCGGAACTGGCCGAGGCCTGTGCCGAACTGCGCGACGAGGGGACCGAGCCGCTCCCCAGCCGCTGGTTCGGCCTGGACTACCTGATCACACCGGCCTCGACCTGCCCGGCCTGCGGCCACGCGATCCGCGCCTGGGAGAACATCCCGGTGTTGAGTTATCTGCTGCTGCGCGGACGCTGCAGCCAGTGCCATACACCGATCGGGCTCCGCTACCCGATCGTCGAGGCGGTCACCGGACTGCTGAGCCTGCTGGTCGCGCTGCATTTCGGCCCGACCTGGACGGCCGCTGTCGCGCTCGTGCTGCTCTGGGGCCTGATTGCGCTGACCGTGATCGACCTGGACGAGCAGCTGCTGCCCGATCAGCTCACGCTGCCACTAATCTGGCTCGGTCTGCTGGTGAACATCGACGGCATGTTCACCGATTTGAGCTCCGCGGTGATCGGCGCCGCAGCGGGGTACCTCAGTCTTTGGTCGGTGTTCCAGCTGTTTCGCCTGCTCACCGGCCGCGAGGGCATGGGCTATGGGGACTTCAAGCTGCTCGCGGTGTTCGGCGCCTTCCTCGGCTGGCAGATGCTGCCATTGATCGTGCTGCTGTCATCGCTGATCGGCGCGCTGGTCGGCGTGAGCCTGGTGCTGCTGCGCGGCCGTGACCGGCAGTTGCCCATCCCGTTCGGCCCCTATCTCGCCGCGGCGGGTTTCGTCGCCCTGTTGTGGGGCAGCTGGATCAACGGCGCCTATCTGCAGCTGGCGGGGCTGGCCTGAGCTTGCTCAAGATCGGTCTCACCGGTGGGATAGGCAGCGGTAAATCCGCTGCGAGCGCACACTTTGCGCGGCTGGGCGCAGAGGTCATCGACACCGATCTACTCAGCCGCGAACTGGTCGAGCCGGGCCAGCCGGCACTGAGCGAAATCGTGGACACCTTCGGTGAACAGGTGCTCGAGCGCAACGGCCGACTCGACCGCGCGCGCCTGCGAGAACGCATCTTCGCCGACCCGGCGGCCAGGAACGCGCTCGAACGCATACTCCATCCACGCATACGCGAAGCGATGCTGGGCCGCGCCGCGCACTCCGCCGCACCCTACCTGATCTTCGTTATCCCGCTGTTGTTCGAGACCGGCCAGCAGTCGCTGGTCGACCGCGTGCTGGTGATCGACGTGCCCGAGGCACTGCAGCGCGCCCGGGTCGGCGCACGCGACCGACTCGACGACGGCCGGATCGACCGCATCCTCAAGGCTCAGGTCGATCGCGACACCCGGCTGCGCGGGGCGGACGACGTGATCTGCAACGACGGCAGCGTCGAAGATCTGAACGCTGCCGTGGAGCAACTGCACCACCGATACATGACTCAGTTCGTCGATTGAGTCTTCCGCGCTTTACCGGGCCCGTCAGCTGTCCGAGAATACCGGGCTACGCTTACCGTCAAGGACGCTGCATTGGCCGAAACGACCATCTTCGAGCACCCGCTGAACGAGAAGTGCCGGACCTGGCTGCGTCTCTCGCACCTGTTCGAGCAGCTCGAGTTCCACCTGCCACGCGGCGAGGAGTGGCACGCGCGCGCGACGATGACGGCGTTATTGGACATCGCCAACGTGCTCTCGCGCGCCGACATCAAGTCGGAACTACTGAAGGAACTCGGGCGCTACCAGCAGTCACTGTCGCGCATGGCGGACACACCGGGTGTTGACAGGGAACGGCTGCAGAGCATCCTCGACAAGCTGCATCAATCCTGCGAAGCCGTGCGCGGGGTCAATGGACAACTCGCTCAGCCGCTGCGCAGCAACGAGTTCCTGAACAGCATTGTTCAACGCAGCAGCATCGCCGGCGGCTCGTTCGATTTCGATCTGCCGCAATACCATTATTGGTTGCAGATGCCAGAGCAGGACCGCGCGCGGCAACTTGCGGACTGGCGCCGCGAAGTCAGCCCGGTGCAGGATTCGGTCAGCCTGCTGTTGGCGCTTATCCGCAACAGTGCCGAGCCGACCGAACAGCTGGGGAGCAACGGCTTTTTCCAGAAATCCCTGCCCGGGAACGCGCAGGCTCAGCTGGTACGGGTCGGCGTCCCCTCCGCCGGTGGAATCTACGCGGAGATCAGCGGCGGCAAACACCGCTTCAGCGTCCGGTTCATGGACTGCGCCGACTGGCAGCACCCGACCCAGGTCGACCAGGACATCCCGTTCACGCTCAGCATCTGCATGATGTGAAGGATCCGGCGCTCGAGGTTCGCTGCCCGACCTGTGGCAAGCCCGTGCCCTGGGACCCGGCGCAGAAATGGCGCCCGTTCTGCAGCGAGCGTTGCAAGCTGATCGACCTCGGCGAATGGCTCAGCGAGGAGAGACGGATCCCCGGCCCGCCGACAGTGTCGCCGGAATCAACCGACGACCCATGACCCTATGATGATGCGGCGGCCGTCACCTTAAGGCTGCCAGAGGCCCCGGATCGCGGCGATACCCTGCGCGCCGTGCCCCCAGGCGGTCTCCAACAGTGCCGGGCGCATACCGCCGAGCGCAAACACCGGGACCGTCGCGTCATCCACCCAGGCGGCGAACCTGTCCCAACCGAGTGGCTCCGCATCCGGGTGGCTGCGCGTCGGCAGGACCGGAGACAATAGCGCGAAATCAGCACCCAGGCGCGCGGCCCTGGCGAGGTCCCCGGGCGAGTGGCAGGAGGCGGCCAGCAACTGACCGTCAGGGAGCGGAGGTGCCGGGTGGCGGTGCAATTGCCGGCTGCTCAAGTGGACGCCGTCGGCACCGATCGCAGTGGCGATCGCCGGCGCGCCGTTGAACAGCACCCGTGCGCGCCGAGCATGGCAGAGTTCGCAGGCGGTCCGCCCGACCGCGATCAACTCGTCCTCTGAAAGATCGAACAGACGTAGCTGCACCAGCCGGATTCCCCGCATCAGACTGCGTTCCAGTGCCTGCAGGAAACGCTCGACACTGTCGATCTGCGGCGGCGTGATCAGGTAGTGCGATGGCAGCAGCAGCGCGCTGACGATCGGGGCATCGGCGGCCGGCATCGGATAGTCGCGTAATGCACCGCGCCCGACCCAGGCGAGGGGCTGCCCTTCACGCCCGATCACGCTGCCACGCCAGTCGTCGACCAGGTGAACGTCGAGCAGGACGCTGCGATCAGGATAATCGTGAGTGATTCGGATCAAGGGTCGATGCGCGGCCACCTCGACACCGAGTTCCTCGCGCAATTCCCGAGCAAGCCCGGCCGCGACCGACTCGCCCGGCTCGAGCTTGCCGCCGGGGAACTCCCAGAGGTCTCCCTGATGGCTGTCCACGGGCCGGCGCGCCAACAGCACCCGGTCGCTCGCATCGATCAGTGCAGCCGCCGCGACATGGATGACATCTGGCATTGCAACGGCCCTCGAAAATCTAATCTGCACAGGGCAGCGGCGATACCCGATTCCGATCCTGATTCAACTGCGGTACTCGGCGTTGATCTTCACATAGTCGTAGGTCAGGTCGCAGGTGAGCACCTCGACACCGGCCTTGCCGCGGCCCAGGTCGATCCGGATCGTTATCTCGTCCTGATCCATCACCGCCTGACCCGCTGTCTCGGTGTAGTCGGGGTCCCGACCGCCGTTACTGACTATGCACACCTGGTCCAGCCAGATGCGGACAGCGGAAATGTCGAAATCATCGACGCCCGCACGCCCGACAGCGGCCAGGATCCGCCCCCAGTTCGGGTCGGACGCGAACAAAGCGGTCTTGACCAGCGGCGAATGCGCGACCGTGTAGGCGACGCGGCGCGCCTCCGCATCGCTTGCCGCGGATTGCACACGGACCCGCACCAGCTTGGTTGCACCCTCGCCGTCACGCACGATCATTTCGGCCAGCTGCGCACAGACGCCGCGCACCGCGTCCGCGAGCAGCCGACCGTCGTCGGACTCGAGCGATTCGACCGCTGCCCCGGAGGCACCGCTGGCCATCAGGATGCAGGCGTCGTTGGTCGAGGTGTCGCCGTCGACCGTGATGCAGTTGAATGTCCGGACGACCGCGTCGTCCAGCATCCGCTGCAGCAACGGTTGCGCAACCGCTGCATCGGTCGCCACATAGGCCAACATGGTCGCCATGTCCGGACAGATCATGCCCGAGCCCTTGGCAATGCCGGTCACCACG
>CBDTXT010000133.1:0-7720 GCA_965364465.1 uncultured Chromatiaceae bacterium | reverse complement strand
CCTTGACCGCCAGAGTCTCCGCCCCGTCGCCCGCGGGCGTCACGGTCCCCTGCGCATTGCTGTAGTCGACCTGGTCGGGGTTCACTCCGGCGTCTTCCAGCGCGAGCCGCATGCAGTCCGCGGCGCCCTCGCCGCCTGGCGACGGCGAAGTCATATGGAATGCATCCGAGTTCATCGCCGAACCGGCCAGCTCCGCATAGATACGGGCGCCCCTCGCCTTCGCGTGCTCGAGTTCCTCGAGCATCAGGACGCCGGCACCGTCGCTGAGCACGAAACCGTCCCGATCTCGGTCCCAGGGTCTGCTGGCCGCCTGCGGATCGTCGTTTCGGGTAGAAAGCGCACGCGCTGCGGCGAACCCGCCCAAGCCGGTCGGCGAGGTTGCCATTTCTGCGCCACCAGCAACCATCATGTCCACGGTCCCATATTGGATCATGCGCATGGCGTCACCGATGTTGTGCGCACCCGTGCTGCAAGCGGAAACGATCGAGATGTTTGGCCCCTTCAGACCACACATGATGGACAGGTTGCCCGCGACCATATTGATGATGTTCGCCGGCACGAAAAACGGGGAGATCTTGCGCGGCCCACCCTTGAGGTAGGCGCCGTACCCGGTCTCTATGCCGGTGACGCCCCCAATACCGGAACCGATGGCCACGCCAATCCGCTTCGCATTACTGTCGTCGATCTCAACACCACTGTCTATGATCGCCTGAAGACCGGCCGCTATCCCGTAATGAATGAAGGCATCCATCTTGCGCGCCTCCTTCTTCGGGATGTACTGCTCGACATCGAACCCATAGATCGGGCCGCCGAACCGCACACTGAACGGCTCGATATCGAAATGCGTGATCGGCTGGATACCGCTCCTGCCGGCAAGAATGTTTTCCCAGCCGCTCGCAACATCCAGACCAACCGGCGAGACCAGGCCGAGACCTGTGACGACAACCCTTCTCTGTGACATCTGGGAAAACCCCTGTGGACTGGCTACTGATCAAACCAAACGGCCGCAGCCCCGCGACGCGGAACCTACGGCCGGACATCGAACAGTGATTGCAAGATCAGCTTTGGGCTTTCACGTAGTCGATCGCCTGCTGTACCGTGGTGATCTTCTCGGCCTCTTCGTCGGGGATTTCGGTTTCGAATTCCTCCTCGAGGGCCATCACGAGTTCGACCGTATCGAGTGAGTCAGCGCCGAGATCGTCGACGAAAGATGCAGAAGGCACTACTTCTTCTTCTTTGACTCCCAACTGCTCGACGACGATCTTCTTTACGCGTTCTTCGATAGAGCTCATTCTGTCAATTCCTCCACAGGTGCGTGATCTAGGACGCCACGCAGTGACGTCATATTGTATTCAGTTTGCCGACCGCTTCAAAGCACTTGGGTGCAAATTCAGTGATCAATCATGCTGGGGCCTGTTAACACTATGCGGGTACCCATCGGCCGAATAGTGTTAACAGGCCCTAGGCAACATGCTAAACCTCACAGGTTCAGCCCATGTACATCCCGCCGTTCACATGTAGGGTTTCCCCGGTGATATAGGCTGCCGCATCAGAAACCAGGAACGCCACTGCCGAGGCGATCTCCTCAGGGCGCCCCAGCCGACCTAGCGGGATGCTGCCCAGCAAAAGGTCGCGTTGGGCATCGGGCAATTCCCGGGTCATATCGGTATCGATGAAGCCCGGGGCCACCGCGTTCACAGTGATGCCCCGTGATCCGACTTCCTGGGCCAGCGATTTGGTAAAACCGAACATTCCCGCCTTTGCTGCCGAATAGTTGGTCTGTCCGGCGTTTCCGCTGGCACCGACCACAGACGCAATGTTGATGATGCGACCGGTCTTGGCCTTCATCATTGCACGCAAACAGGCCTTGCACAGTCGATAGACCGACGTCAGATTCGTGTTCAACACCGCATCCCAATCATCCGCCTTCATCCGCATCAGCAGATTGTCGCGCGTGATGCCCGCGTTGTTGACCAGGATCGTAACTGCCCCGTATTTGTCGCTGATCTCTTTCACGACGGCATCAACCGAAGCTTCGTCACCGACATCCAGCCGCATTCCCTGGCCCTTGATGCCCGCCTCCTCGAGTCGTTCAGATATCGCCGCGGCGCCCGGCTCGGTGGTAGCCGTGCCGACAACTGTCGCACCCCGCTCCCCCAGCATGTCGGCTATTGCGCGACCGATTCCTCGGCTGGCACCCGTCACGAGAGCGATCTGCCCATCAAGCATTGATTGCCTCCACTGCCTTATCCAGGCTTGCCGGATCGAATACGGCCAAGGCATCGAGCGATTTGTCAATGCGCCTGGCCAGCCCGGTCAGCACTTTGCCCGGCCCGGCCTCCACAACCAGCTGCACCCCACGCTCGGCCATTTCACGAACAATACCGACCCAGCGCACAGGGTTGCACAACTGTTCAACCAGCAGCCGACGAATTTCGTCGGTATCGCCCGCCTGTGAAGCATCGACATTATGCAGTACCGGGACCCGCGGCATGTTGAACGTCACGTCCTGCAGGGCGCCCTCGAGACGCGTCGCTGCCGGTTGCATCAGGATGCAATGCGAGGGCACGCTCACGTCGAGCAATACGGCCCGCTTTGCGCCAGCTGCCCGGGCCAGTTCGACAACGCGGGCAACTGCCGCGGTGTGGCCCGCAACGACCACCTGTCCCGGGGTATTGAAATTGACCGCCGCGGCAACCTGACCCTGCGCACCCTGTTCACAGACCGCGCGTACCTGCTCATCTTCCAGGCCCAGAATCGCTGCCATCGCCCCTGTGCCGGCAGGCACCGCTTCGTCCATGAAGCTACCGCGCAATGCCACCAGCCGCATGGCGTCCGCAAGGTCGAGGACCCCTGCCGCGACGAGCGCCGTGTACTCACCCAGGCTATGTCCGGCCATCACTGTCGCCGGTCGGTCGAGTCGTCGATCCAGTGCCCGCATCACACCGATCCCCGCACACAACATCAGCGGTTGGGTGATGCGCGTGTCATCGAGCTTCTCTTTCGGCCCATTCTGGCTCAGCGCCCATAGGTCGATACCCAGCGCCTCCGAACCCACCGCAAAGGTCTCTCTCACGATGGGATCGACCGCGGCAAGATCGGACAGCATGCCGACCGATTGCGACCCCTGCCCTGGAAAGGTGATTGCGAATTTCTTGCTCATACGCTTACCGATCAGAATTTCAGCAGTACGGAACCCCAAGTAAACCCACCGCCGAACGCCTCGAGCAACAGCACCTCGCCAGGCTGGATGCGGCCGTCTCGCACCGCTGTGTCGAGCGCCAGCGGCACCGATGCCGCGGAGGTGTTGCCGTGCTGGTCCACGGTCACCACTACCTTGTCCATCGACATGCTCAGCTTGCGGGCCGTCGCGTTGATGATCCGGATGTTGGCCTGGTGCGGCACCAGCCAGTCGACATCGGACTTCTTCATGCCGTTGGCATGCAGCGTCTCGTCTACGATGCGGCCCAGGGTGTTCACCGCCATCTTGAACACCTCGTTGCCCTTCATATGGGTGTAGTGCGGGTCCCCCTCTGCGTCGGGTAGATCGAACCCCCGGGAAACACCTCCCGGCACGTGCAGCAGATTCTCGTAGGCGCCGTCGGCATGCAGGTGGCTGGACAGGATGCCCGGCACGTCAGATGCCTCGAGTACCACCGCCCCGGCACCGTCGCCGAACAGCACGCAGGTACCGCGGTCTGTCCAGTCGATGACTCGCGAGAAAGTCTCGGCCCCAATCACCAAAGCACACCTTGCCGCGCCGGTACGAACAAATTTTTCGGCGACGCTGAGCGCATAGACGAAGCCGGTGCAGACTGCCTGTATATCAAACGCCGCACAGCCATGGATGTCCAGCCGCTGCTGCACCAGGCAGGCGGTGCTCGGAAAAATCTTGTCGGGCGTGGTGGTGGCCAGAATGATCAGGTCGATATCACCTGGGGTCTTGCCAGCAGCCTCGATCGCGCGCCGCGCAGCCTGCTCGGCGAGATCACAGGTCGTCTGGCCGTCCACGGCCACATGCCGCTTGACGATACCGGTACGCTCGCGGATCCACTGGTCGCTGGTTTCGACCATGGCCTCGAGATCCTTGTTGCTCAGCACCCTTTCGGGAAGGTAGCTCCCAGTGCCGGTGATGCGCGCAAACTTACTCATGCGGTTGCCGAGACATCCAAGTGCTGACCCACGCGTTGTTCGATTCGAACCGCAATGTCCGCGAGGATCTCTTTCTTCGCTATGGCGATCGCATGCTCGAAAGCGAGCTGATCCGCGCCGCCATGGCTCTTCACGACGATTCCACGCAGCCCAAGCAGACTCGCTCCGTTATAGCGCCGTGGATCGATGCGTCGGCGGAGGGCCTTGAGCACCGGCAAGGCCACCAGCGCCGACAGTTTGGTAAGCACGTTGCGCTTGAACTCCACCATCATGAAGTGGCGAATCAGCTTGGCCACACCTTCGGTGTTTTTCAACGCCACGTTGCCAACAAATCCGTCGGTCACCACGATATCCAGGTTGTCGCGGAGGTAGATGTCGTCGCCCTCGACGTAGCCGATGTAGTTGAGGTCGCCCTTGCTCAGCAGTTCGTGGGCTTCCTTGACCTGCTCGTTGCCCTTGATCTCTTCCTGGCCGATGTTCAGCAGGCCGACCGTCGGCCGGTCGATGCCCTCGACGGCGGAAACGAGTTCCGACCCCATCGCCGCGAACTGATAAAGGTGCTGCGCCTCGCAGTCGACATTGGCGCCGAGATCCAGCACCCATGTCCGGCCGTCGATCGAGGGCATCGAGGTGATGATGGCCGGGCGGTCGACGTGGGGCAGTGTCTTCAACACGAAGCGTGCGGTCGCCATCAGTGCACCGGTATTGCCAGCACTCACGCACGCGTCCGCCCGGCCCTGTTTGACCAGATCGATAGCGACCCGCATCGACGAATCCTTCTTGCCACGCAGGGCACGCGATGGGAGTTCATCCATTCCGACCTCCTGCGACGCATGCTGCACGGCCAGCCGTTCAGGCAAGCCTGAACGCGGCAGGTGTTCCCGGATGGCGTCCTCGCGGCCGACAAGTATCAACCGGCAGTCCGGGTCTTTTGCGAGAAAGCCCAAAGCGGCCGGAACGATCACGCCGGGACCGTGGTCGCCACCCATGACATCCAATGCGATCGTAATGGACTGGGTCACGGACGTGGCAAATGTTCGATGGGTGAGGCCGTCACCGACGCCGAGCCGGCTACTTGTCGACGACTTTGCGGCCGCGATAGAAACCGTCCGGGCTGACGTTGTGGCGCAGGTGCGTCTCACCGGACGTCGGATCGATCGACAGGGCCTCCGGCTTCAGTGCATCGTGCGAGCGTCTCATGCCGCGCTTGGAGGGGGTTTTTCTGTTCTGCTGGACCGCCATTTTTCCTGTCTCCTTAAAGACAATTCAGTCTTGACTCTCTTTGTCGCCTTTCCAGTCTGCCAATGCGGCGAAAGGGTGCTCCGGCCCGCCTTCGGACGAAGCCTGTCCGGTATCCGGCGGCGCGTTGACCTCACTGAGCTGCACCTTACAATCCGCAAGCCGATGCATCGGCGCGGCCGGTATGGCGAGGATCAGATCGTCCTCGATCAGTGAGCGCAGTTCCAACCTTCCATCTTCGACAAGCAGCGGTTCGACGTCATCCGGCAGTCGCTGGGCCTCGTCCGGGCCCGAAACGACGACCAGCAGTGAATCGGATTCCACTTCTTGCCGCATGCTGCCCAGACAGCGCTGACATTGCAATGACAACAGTGCGCTTACCTGGACCCGCACTACCGGCCTGCGCTCGGCATCGATGGCGAACGCCAAAGCAAACGCCGCTTCGCCTTCCGAGGAAGTGAGAAGCGGCGCGAGACGAGGCATTTCCGCCAGCGGGACCGCACCCTCATAGGCCTTTCCCAGGGCGCACAAGCGCAGGGGATCGGCGAAGTCGGGCAAAAGCGACAACATAAGCGCGGAATGATATGTAAATTCTCGCGCCGAGGCAACAAAAAAAGTTATGGATTACGGGCGTTTAGTGGGCGCCTTTTTCAGCCGCCTACGACTGCGAGCAGCACCCCGGCGGCAACTGCCGAGCCGATCACGCCGGCCACATTCGGGCCCATCGCGTGCATCAGCAAAAAATTGTGATGATTTGCCTCGAGACCCACCTTGTTGACGACCCTGGCAGCCATCGGCACCGCGGACACGCCGGCCGCCCCGATCAGCGGGTTCACCTTGCCGCCCGAAATTCGGTGCATGGCCTTGCCCATCAGCACGCCCGCGGCAGTGCCGACACAGAAGGCAACGGCGCCGAGCGCCAGAATACCCAGTGTTTCCACGCTGAGGAACTTGTCCGCCTGAAGTTTCGAGCCCACCGAAAGACCCAGAATGATCGTTACCGCGTTGATGATTTCATTTTGCGCCGCTTTGCTGAGGCGATCGACGACCCCTGACTCGCGCAGCAGGTTGCCGAACGTCAGCATCCCGATCAGCGGAGCGGCCGATGGCAGGAACAGCAGACACAGCAACAGGACCGTGAGCGGGAACAGGATCTTCTCCAGCTTGCTGACGGGGCGCAGCTGGGACATGACCACGGCGCGCTCAGACCGCGTCGTCAGCGCGCGCATGATGGGCGGTTGAATAATCGGCACCAGCGCCATGTACGAATAGGCGGCCACTGCTATCGCACCAAGCAAATCGGGCGCCAGCTTCGACGCAAGAAAGATTGCAGTCGGACCGTCGGCGCCGCCGATGATCGCGATTGCCGAGGCGTCGGCCAGGGAAAACTCGAACCCGGGAACGGCATTGAGCACAAGTGCCCCGATCAGCGTGAAGAAGATACCGAATTGAGCAGCCGCACCGAGCAGCAGCGTGGAAGGCTTGGCGATCAGCGCACCGAAGTCGGTCAAGGCACCGACGCCCATGAAGATCAACAATGGGGCGACACCGGAGCCGATCGCCACTGCGTAGAACTGGGCGAGCATCCCCGGCTCATAGCCGAGATTGCTGGCGAGCAGCTTCGCCGCATTGAGAGCGGCGCCCGAGGCATGCTTCGCAGCATCCGCCACCTCCGCAACCGGTACACCCAGTACCTGCGCGAGCGCTGCCAGGTGATCCGGGTCGCCATTCAGCAGAAGTTGACCGACGCCGTCCTCCGCCAGCCCGGCCACCGGCACATTCGCCAGCACACAGCCAAAACCGATGGGCAACAGCAGCAGCGGCTCGAACCCCTTGCGAATCGCAAGAAAAATGAGCAGTCCGCCAATCATGACCATCAACACCTGGCCCCACTCCAGATTGGCGATCCCCATGGAGTGCCAGAGGGACTCGAAACCTTTTTCTATCATGGCTCTAGCTCATGGTCAGGAGTATGTCGCCGACCTGCACGGCATCACCCTCCTTTACCAGCACCGCCTGAACCGTTCCTGACTCGGGCGAGCGGACCTCGGTCTCCATCTTCATCGCCTCGAGAATCATGATGACATCACCCGATTTCACCGTCTGACCCGCCGTGACATCCACTTTGAAGATATTCCCCGCCAGCGGCGCGGGTACCTTGCGCAATGCTCCGCCGGGAGCGGCGGGCGGCGGGGTCGATGCGACCACGGGCGCCGGGGCCTGCTGAACCTGCGTGACCTCACCACCCTGCGAGACAACGACCTGGTACGTGCGACCGTCCACGCTGACCTGATAGTTCTCGGGTCCGCCGGCCGGCGCAGCCGCCGCC
>CBDTXT010000132.1:0-7724 GCA_965364465.1 uncultured Chromatiaceae bacterium | reverse complement strand
CAGCAGGATTGGCCGGGCCCTGAACCTCGATGGTGGCCTCGTCGCGAATCTTGCGCAGCAGTTCGGCGACGCGCTGTTGCTGGATCTGTCGCTCGAGGTCCTGCCTGACCGTTTCCAGGCTCGGCGGCGGCGCATCGCGGCTCTCCTCGCGCAGGATCACGTGCCAGCCGAACTGGGTCTTCACCGGCGTCTCGCTGTATGCCCCGTCGGCCAGTGCCGCGGTCGCCGCGGAGAACTCGGGCACCATCTGGTCGGCCTCGAACCAGCCGAGATCGCCGCCGACGGACTTGCTGGGCCCGGTCGAACGTTCGCCCGCGAGGGTCGCGAAATCGGCGCCGGCATCCAGCTCCGCGATGACGGCCTTCGCGTCGTCCTCGCTCTCCAGCAGGATGTGCCGCGCCTTGTATTCCTTCTTGGTCCCGGCGTCTCCGCCGTACTCGGCGTCGTACAGCGCCTGCACCTGCGCATCGTCGATCGTCGCCTTTTCCAGTTCCGAGCGCACCAGTGTCTGGGCGACCAGCCGGGCGCGTGCGACCTCGAGTGCCGCCACCACCTCGGGGTTCTCTGCGATCGCCTGCCCCTGCGGCGAATTCGCGACCATGAAGTTGTTCACCAGTTCGTTGAGCAGGCCGATCTGCTCGGCCGGATCCTGGACGTTGCGACCGGTCTGCCCGGCGAACAGCGCGAAGTGCAGGTCGGTGAGGTCGAAACCGTCGATCTTCACCAGCACCTGGGGCGCGGGCGCCGCCTCGGCCGGTGCTGTTTCGACGGCTGCCGGTTGCGCGGTTACAGCCGCGCTGCAGGCAAAGACGAACAGTGCGTGGGCGCTAAGCCACGCGAACTTGTTTCGCATTGGGGGTTCCTCCTCGCTGGAACAGCGATGTTATCGTGGAAAGACCTGTTTGAAGGGTTTGACCGAAACGCTCGCGTACACGCCAGCCGCGACATAGGGGTCGGCGTCCGCCCAGGCCTTGGCCTGTTCGAGATCGCGAAACTCGGCGATGATCAGGCTGCCGCTGAAGCCGGCGTCGCCCGGGTCATCGCTGTCGATGGCCGGATTCGGGCCGGCGATCACCAGGCGTCCCTCGCGCTGCAGCGCCTGAAGCCGCTCCAGGTGGGCCGGGCGTGCGCCCTTGCGCAGCGGTAGGCTGTTGGCGACGTCGGTGCTTACGATGCAGTAGAGCATGGGATCAGTCCTCGCTGGGGTTCTCTTCGGGTTCCATGAAGCGCGCCAGGTAAAAGCCCTGGCCCAGCATGAACAGCAAGGTCAGGCCCAGGAACCCGAACAGCTTGAAGTTCACCCACACTTCCTCGGGGTAGTTGTAGGCGACATACAGATTCAGCAGGCCCATCGCGAAGAAGAACGCGACCCAGGCGTTGTTCAGCCTGAGCCAGGCCGGCTCCGGCAGCGTCACCGCATGTTCCATCATGCGCCGCAGCAGGCCGCGTTGCATGAAGAGCTGGGAACCCAGGAACGCGGCACCGAACAGCCAGTTCACCACGGTGGGTTTCCATTTGATGAACGTCGGGTCGCGCAGCGCGAGCGTGAGCCCACCGAACACCACCAGCAGGCCCAGCGTGATCCACTGCATGTGCTCGACCTGCCCGTGGCGCAGCTTGAAATAGATCACCTGCAGCGCCGCCGCGGCGATAGCCGCCTGGGTTGCGACATAGATGTCGAACAGCTGGTAGACGACGAAAAACAGGATGACCGGAAACAGGTCGACGAGTGCTTTCATTATGACGGTGCCGCGGCCTGGCTCAGTGCAGCATGCTGCGCCGGGTGTGTGCGAGATAGTAGCGGCGTACCACATCGCCCACCTGGGGCGGGTAATCGATGATCGCAATCTGCTCCATCGCCTCGGCAAAGAAGCGCTGCGCCTCGCCTGGCAGGCACTCCGCGATCGCATCGAATGCGGGCGCCATCAGTTCCGGGTTGTGGCTGCGGGTCGCGATGATGGCGCGATTGATCAGCAGCAGGCGCCACGGCTCGTGCGCCTCGTGCTTGTCATGATCCTCGCAGGCCGGGCTGGCCGCATCGACCAGCTCGCAACAGTAACCGTACAGCGCAGCCATCGCCTGCGGCTGGCTGGCGTGGTTCGCGAAGTGCGCGAGGCCGTTGACGATCGGGCTCAGGTTGCGGATCTCGCCGCCCTGGCGCGCCACCCATAACGCAAAGGGCAGGCACAGCTGCTGGATTTCGGCGGCCAGCGCCGGCTGGCTGAGCCCGCCGGCCAGTACCGCGAGGTCCTCGAGCAGGTGCAGGCCATACTCGCCGAGGGTATTGAGTTCGGCGTTGCTTATCCGGGTCTGCGCATCGCCGTCGTCGATCTGCTCCAGCAGGCCGAGCAGCTGCGCCATCGCATCGCTCAGCAGGGCCGGATCGTCGGTCCCGTCATCGGCCGGCCCAGGACCTTCCCAGACCTCGCGCAGCTGCGCGGCGAGTTCGCGGATCTGTTCTCGCAGATAGGGCAAATCGACGGGTGGGAGTCTCATGGCCGCGAGTGTAGCATGCGTCGCCGCCCGGTCGCGGCACCGTTGCCGGCCGACGGAACCGCCGATCGGTCACGGGCGAGGTGGTGGCCAGAGCTGGTAGAATAAAAAAGTTATGCCAAGCAGTTTCGATCTTCACGCCCATTCGACCGCTTCGGACGGCACACTGTCTCCGGCCCAGTTGATGCAGCGCGCGCATGCGGCGGGTGTCGGCTGCATCGCGCTCACCGATCACGACACCCTCGAGGGCTTGCCCGAGGCCGCGCACAGCGCCGCGGGTCTCGGGCTCGGTTTCGTGCCCGGCGTCGAGATCTCGGTCAGCTGGCAGCGCGTCACGGTGCATATCGTCGGCCTTGGCGTCGCGGTGGACAGCGAGGTGCTGCGGCGCGGGCTGGCCGGGCTGCGCGAGTTTCGCGACTGGCGCGCGCGCGAGATGGGTCGGCGGCTCGAGCAGGTCGGGATCCCGGGTGCGTTCGAGGGTGCGCGCGACCGGTCGAACGGGCGCCTGATCAGCCGCACCCACTTCGCGCGTTTTTTGGTGGATAATCGCCACGCCGCGGACGTGCGTGGTGTGTTCCGTCGGTTCCTGGTGCCGGGCAAGCCCGGATTCGTGGCCGGCCAGTGGGCCGAACTGGGGGACGCGGTGCGCTGGATCCGCGAGGCGGGCGGGCAGGCGGTCATTGCGCACCCGGCGCGCTATCCATTGACCCGCAGCAAGCTGCGCCGCCTGATCGGCGAATTCGCCGAGGCCGGCGGCGAGGCGCTCGAGGTGGTCTCCGGCAGCCATAGCCGCGACGACTATTTCACGATGGCCAGGCACGCGCGCGACTTCGGCCTGCTGGCCTCGGCGGGTTCCGACTACCATGGGCCGGAACACCCCTGGATCGAACTGGGGCGGCTGCCCGAGTTGCCCGATGGATGTAAAGCGATTTGGAAGGATTGGCCCGTAAGCCTCTGAATTAAAATATGTCGCAGTTTTTCCAGGTCCATCCGGACAACCCGCAGGCGCGGCTGCTGCGGCAGGCCGCCGAGATCGTCCGCTCGGGCGGCGTGATCGTCTACCCGACCGACTCGAGTTACGCGATCGGCTGTCATATCGGGGACAAGTCGGCGATGGACCGCATCCGCCGCATCCGCCGTCTGGGGGATGATCACAATTTCACGCTGGTCGGGCGCAGCCTGTCCGAGCTTTCCGCGTACACCAAGCTCGACAACCGGGCGCACCGCCTGGTCAAGAATCTGACCCCCGGCCCCTACACCATCATCCTGACCGCGACCAAGCAGGTACCCAAGCGGCTGATGCACCCGAAGCGCAAGACGATCGGGATACGGATACCGGACAATCGCGTCGCGCTCGCGCTGCTCGAGGAGCTCAACGAGCCGCTGTTGAGCAGTACCCTGATCCTGCCGGGCGAGGATATGCCGATGATGGACCCGTACGACATGAACCAGACCCTGGGGCACGCGGTCGACCTGATCATCGACGGGGGGTATTGCGGTTACGAGCCGACCAGTGTCGTCGACCTGCACGAAGACCCGCCGAAGGTGCTGCGCGTCGGCAAGGGCGATGTCGGCCTGTTCACGGACTAGCCCGGGATATAATCGCGCCGATGGAAGAACTCACCCTGTTGCAGCGCATCGCCATCTGGGCGTTGCCGCTGATCTTCGCGGTCACGGTGCACGAGGCGGCGCATGGCTGGGTAGCCGACCGCCTGGGCGATCCGACCGCGCGCCAGCTCGGCCGGATCACGTTGAACCCGATTCCGCACATCGACCCGATCGGGACCATCCTGGTGCCGATCCTGATGCTGACCTTCACCGGGTTTCTGATCGGCTGGGCCAAGCCGGTGCCGGTGTCCGTCGCCCGGCTGCATTCTCCGAAGCGCGACATGGCGATCGTCGCGGCTGCCGGTCCGGGCGTTAATCTGTTGATGGCCGCGCTGTGGTCGCTGGTGCTGCTGTTCGCGCACGGCCTGATCCACAGCGTCCAGGCGATCGCGCTGCCGCTGCTGCTGATGGCCGTGGCCGGCGTGTTCGTGAACCTGGTGCTGATGGCGATCAATCTGCTGCCGGTGCCGCCGCTGGACGGCGGCCGTATCGTGACCGGGCTGCTGCCGACCGGCGCGTCGCGGGTCTTCGCCCGTATCGAACCCTACGGCATGATCATCCTGATCGCGCTGCTGATCAGCGGCGTGGTGGGTATGATCCTTGGTCCGATAGTGTACGGCAGTGTCGCGCTGCTGCCCGGTTCGGACCTCGTGTTCGGTATACTGCCCACGCTGTTCCCCTCGTAGGAGAAGGTCTTGGCCGCTGTCGCCGCGCAACATGCACGTGTCCTCTCCGGGATGCGCCCCACCGGGCGTCTGCATCTCGGTCATTATCACGGGGTCCTGAAAAACTGGGTCGAACTGCAGCACGAGTACCAGTGCTTCTTTTTCGTCGCCGACTGGCACGCGCTGACCACCCACTACGACGACCCCAGTATGATCCCGCAGAGTACCTGGGACATGGTGATCGACTGGCTGGCGGCCGGCGTGAATCCGGGCGAGGCGACGCTGTTCATCCAGTCGCGCGTGCCCGAGCATGCCGAACTGCACCTGCTGCTCTCGATGATCACGCCGCTCGGCTGGCTCGAACGGGTCCCGACCTACAAGGATCAGCAGGAAAAGCTCCGGGAGAAAGACCTGTCGACCTTCGGCTTTCTGGGTTACCCGCTGCTGCAGTCCGCGGACATCCTGGTCTACCGTGCCGGTCTTGTCCCGGTCGGCGAGGACCAGGTCGCGCATGTCGAGCTGACACGCGAGGTCGCACGGCGTTTCAACCACGTCTACGGACGCGAGCCGGACTTCGAGGAGAAGGCGGAGCAGGCGGCCAAGAAGATGGGCAAGAAGAACGCGAAGCTCTACCACAAGTACCGGCGTGCGTTTCAGGAGAAGGGCGACGAGGCGGCGCTGGCCGCCGCGCGTGCGCTGCTGGAGTCGCAGCAGAACATCGGCATCACCGATCGTGACCGGCTGTTCGGCTACCTCGAGGGCGGCGGCATGGTGATCCTGCCCGAGCCGCAACCCCTGCTGACCAAGGCGGCCCGGATGCCGGGTCTCGACGGCCAGAAGATGTCCAAATCCTACGGCAACACCATCGCGCTGGACGCCGGCGCCGATGATGTCGCCCGGGAACTGCGCACGATGCCGACCGATCCCGCGCGAGTGCGCCGCACCGACCCGGGCGACCCCGGCGTCTGCCCGGTCTGGCAGTTCCACGAGGTCTATTCGGACAAGGGCGTCAAAGACTGGGTACAGCAGGGATGCCGCAGTGCGGCGATTGGCTGTCTCGAGTGCAAGCAGCCGGTCATCGACGCGGTGCTGGCCGAGCTGAAACCGATTCAAGAGCGCGCACACGAATATGCCGATCAGCCCGACCTGGTGCGCAACATCATCAACGAGGGCTGTGAGCGTGCCCGCGAGGCCGCGCGCGAGACCATGGACGAGGTCCGCCACGCGATGTCGCTCGATTACTGACGCTGCCCGGGAATTCGCATTGGCCGATACACAGACCGAAGCCGTTACACCGCAGCAGGAGGAGATGCCGTTTGCCGTCGTGCAGGGGCAACCGCAGTTCAACCTGCCGAAAGACCTGTATATCCCGCCCGATGCGCTGGAGGTTTTTCTCGATGCGTTCGAGGGTCCGCTGGATCTGCTGCTCTATCTGATCCGGCGCCAGAACCTGGACGTGCTCGACATCCCGATCGCGGACATCACGCGCCAGTACATGGAGTACATCGAGTTGATGCAGGACCTGCGTCTCGAGCTGGCCGCGGAATACCTCGTGATGGCCGCAATGCTGGCCGAGATCAAGTCGCGCATGCTGTTGCCACGGCCGCCGGTCGAGGACGACGAGGAGCAGGATCCGCGCGCCGAACTGATCCGCCGGCTGCAGGAGTACGAACGCTTCAAGCAGGCGGCCGAGGACATCGACGCACTGCCGCAGCTCGGGCGCAATGTGTTCCCGGTGCTGGTCGAGGCACCGCACAAGCAGGTCGACCAGTCACCGCCCGACGTGGACCTCAAAGAGGTGTTGCTGGCCTTGAAAGACGTGCTGCATCGTGCGGACATGTTCAGCAGTCATCAGGTCACGCGCGAGCCGCTGTCGCTGCGCGAGCGCATGAGCCGGGTGCTGCAGTCGGTCTCGTCCGAGGGCTTCAGCAAATTCACCGACCTGTTCGACATCAGTGAGGGTCGCGCCGGTGTCGTGGTCACTTTCATGGCGGTACTCGAGTTGATCAAGCAGCAGATGATCGAACTGGTCCAGGCCGAGTCGTTCGCGCCGATCCACGTCCGGGCGCGCGGGGGTTGAGCATGCAGCAGCCGGCATCCGATCTGAAAAACATCGTCGAGGCCGCATTGCTGGCGGCCGGCCGGCCGTTGTCGATCGAGGCGATCCAGGCCTTGTTCCCCGAACTCGAGTGTCCGGAAAAGCCGGCGCTGCGGTCCGCGCTGGAGCAGTTGAGCGAGGACTACCAGGGGCGCGGCATCGAGATTGCCGAGGTCTCCAGCGGCTGGCGAATCCAGGTGCGTGAGGCCTGTTCGCCCTGGGTATCGCGGCTGTGGGCCGAACGCCCCGCGCGCTATTCCCGTGCACTGATGGAGACGCTGGCCCTGATTGCGTATCGCCAGCCGATCACGCGTGGCGAGGTCGAGGATATACGCGGCGTATCGGTGAGCACGAATATCGTCAAGACCTTGATGGAGCGCGAATGGGTGCGCGTGCTCGGCCATCGTGACGTGCCCGGGCGGCCGGCGCTGTACGGGACGACGCGTGAGTTTCTCGACTATTTCGGGCTGAAGTCGCTCGACGAGTTGCCCACGCTGGCCGAATTGCGTGATCTCGACGAGATCAACCGCGAGCTCGATCTCGATGATCCCGACCGGCCAGGCAAGCCGGATGAGGGCGCAAGCACAGCGCAGGCCGAGCCCGCCCGCGACGGCTCCGATAATCGGCGCCACCCAGAAGACCCAAAGTTGCAGAAGCGCCTGGCTGTCGCTGAAAACCGCGAATGCGGTGGCGCGTGCCGGGTTCAGCGCCGCGTGCGATATCGGCCATAAGACCAGATGCAGCGCAGCAATCAGGAAGCCGAGCCCAATCGGCGCGAAGCCGGCGGGGACCCCTGCTGATGTTGCGCCCACGAACAACAACAACAATAGCGCGGCAGCGATCGTTTCAGATGCAATAAC
>CBDTXT010000131.1:0-7725 GCA_965364465.1 uncultured Chromatiaceae bacterium | reverse complement strand
GCCAGCTCCTGGAACACGGTCGATGTCGTCCGGCCGCAGCCGGGGCACGCGGTGACCGCCGGCGTGAACGAGCGCAGGCCCATCGACTGCAGCAGCTGCTGGCACGCCTTGACCTCGAGCGTGCGGTCGCCGCCGGGCTCGGGGGTCAACGAGATGCGGATCGTGTCGCCGATGCCGTCATGCAACAGCACCGCCATTGCCGCCGTCGACGCGACGATGCCTTTGGTCCCCATGCCGGCCTCGGTCAGGCCAAGGTGGAGCGCATAGTCGCAGCGTGCCGCGAGCGCGCGGTACACGCCGATCAGATCCTGTACGCGGCTCATCTTGCAGGACAGGATGATGCGATCCCGTCCCAGACCGATCTGCTCGGCCCGCTCCGCGCTCTGCAGCGCAGACCTGACCATGACCTCGCGCATCATTTGATCGGCGTCCAGCGGCTCGGCCGCGGACGCGTTTTCGTCCATCATCCGTGCCACCAGGGTCTTGTCCAGCGATCCCCAGTTCACGCCGATCCGCACTGCCTTGCCATTGTCGATCGCGCGCTCGATCATGGTTGCGAATTGCGCGTCACGCTTTTCGCCACTACCGACATTGCCCGGGTTTATCCGGTATTTGGCCAGGGCCTGGCCGCATTCCGGATAATCGCTGAGCAGGCGATGACCGTTGAAATGGAAATCCCCTACGAGTGGCACGCCGACACCGCGCGCATCCAGACCGTCGCGGATCGCCGGGACTGCGCGGGCGGCCGCTTCGCTGTTGACCGTGATGCGGACCAGTTCCGAGCCGGCACGCGCCAACTCGGCGACCTGATCGATCGTCGCGGCCACGTCGGCGGTATCGGTATTGGTCATCGACTGCACCACGATCGGCGCATCGCCGCCGACCAGTACGTCGCCGACCCGCACCGCGACCGACCGCCGTCTTGTGATCGCTGAAACGCTCATGCCCGCTCGATCTCCGCTGCCCGGAACGCAAGTTTGGATGATAGCAAAGGCCACGACCCGACTGCCCCCACAGCGCATGGGGTCGGCCCGTAGGGCAAACCGGGGTTGCCGAAAGGCGGCATCGCGATCCCGGCCGCTGGGCGCACATGAAAAAGCCCGGCGCGAAGGCCGGGCTTCTCAAGACGCCGCGTCGCGATATCGCGCTACTTGAGACGGTTGATACCCAACATCTTCAGTATGTACTTTTCGTAGATAGGCTCCGAGGTACCCTTTTTCATCTTGCGAATGAAGTACTTCTCGAACGCGATCTTGGCCATGTGCACCCACTTCCCTTTCTTGAACCAGGCGACGTTGCGTGGAGGAATCTGCGGCAGGGCCACGAATGCGGCACCGGTATCGCCCATGTCGGCCAGACAGATCGCATTCCAGGTACCCTTCTGATCAGGCTCGCTGCCTTCGAGCTCGTTGTGAATGTTGTGCACGATCGCAGTGACCATCGACTCGATCATGTAGCCGGTCTTCGGGGCGCCGGTCGGGACCGCGGTCGCCTCGACCGGCGGGATCGCGATACAGACACCGGCCGAGTAGATGTTCTTGTAGGTCGGGTTGCGCTGGAACTCGTCGACGAACACGAAACCGCGCGGATTGCACAGGCCCTCCACGTTCATTACCGCATCGACGCCCTTGAACGCCGGCAGCATCATCGAGAACTTGAACTCGATCTCGTGATCTTTGATCTTGTGGCCGGCGTTGTCGTATTCCTCGACGTACATCTTGCCCGCCTCCACCTTGGTCACCTTGGCATTGGTGATCCACTTCACGTGGTGGTTGCGCATCTCGCTCTCGAGCATGCCTTGCGAATCGCCGACGCCGCCGAGGCCGAGGTGGCCAATGTAGGGCTCGGAAGTGACAAAGGTCATCGGGACGCGATCGCGCATCTTCCGCTTGCGCAGGTCGGCGTCCATGATGAACGCAAACTCGTAGGCCGGGCCGAAACACGAGGCAAAAGGCATTGCGCCGACCACGACATGCCCCGGATCGTCGAGCAGCGCCTTGTATTGATCGTAGGCCGCCTCCGCATGGTCCACGGTACAGACCGAGGCGGTATTGCCGCTCACTGGGCCTGCGCCCTCGACCTCCTCGAACGCGAGTCGCGGCCCGGTCGCGATGACCAGGTAGTCGTAGGCCAGCGTCTCGCCATCCTCAAAGTGCAGGGTGCTCGCATCCGCGTCGATTTTGTCGCAGCGTTTGGCGAGGAATTTGATCCCCTTCCGCTCGAGGTGGGGGCGGATGTCGAACGTGATGCTGTTTCGATCACGCCACCCCACGGCGACCCAAGGGTTGGACGGGACGAACTGGAAATAATCCCGCTCGTTGACGACAGTGACTTCGTGCTCGCTACCCAGTTCCTCGCGCAGTTCGTAGGCGGCGGGCATGCCGCCTGTCCCGGCGCCAAGAATCACGATATGTGCCATTTTTTCCTCCTCAAGAAGGCGGTACGATGTCGCGAAAGCAACAAACTACCCTCAACAACCGGGCCTTCGCAGCTACTCGATTCATCAGGTTCAAATAGGCCAAGATACTGCTCCGGCAATCGCGGGGAAGCGTGCCGGGGCCGTCGGCCAGCCTGTTGATTATTTTTGTCGCCGACTACTGCCGTGAGCGAGTATCGCATACGAAAAAACCTGTCAAGACAGGCTTTTCGGTCAAAAACTTGGCCCAGATCAGGGAAACCGGACAAAAAAACCGGCCACTTCGGGCCGGTCGGATACGCGTGGCGCCCGGTCCGATCAGAGGTCGCCGTTCACCCCGGCATCGACGATGCTGTAGATGGTGTCGCGCACCTTCTTCGCCAGCGGCTGCAGGTCTTCCGGCAGGTCGACCGCGTGCAGCATCATGTCCATGTTCATCGTGATGATCCAACCCTTGCCGTTGCTGTCTTCCACGACCGCGATGCGGCAGGGCAGGAACCCGGCAAAAATGATGTCGTACTCGACCATCTTCTTCGCGATCAGCGCATCGCAGAATGCCAGGATACGCATGTAGTTGGCGTCCTGCCCCATCGCCTTGACCTGTTCCGAGAGGGGAAGATCGGCGACCAGTTTGAAGTTCAGCATATTGGCGCGCAGTTCCATCGAGGCCACCGCATCGTCGACGCTGACGTCCTCGGCGAGTTCAAAGCGCTGGATACTGCTGTCGATCATCTGCCGCGCGACCGCCGTGTCGAAGGCCGGCGTTTCGATCTCGGTCTTGCTGCCCGCCTGCGCGACACTGCTGATGCCGATGAGCAGCGCGATGGTTGCTATGAGATGTTTCATTCAGATCTCCTTCGTGGTGTTGTTGTGTGGCACGCTTAATCGTGGACCCGAGCCGTGCACAGCCCCGAAGACGCTGCGCGCGGGCCGGTCGGATCCGCGATTCTAGCCGAAGCCCGGCCCGATCGCGTCACCGCTTGTCACGCGACAGGGTGCGCCATAACCAGCCTTGAGGCCGGTCCTGCCCGGTCTTCACGTAGTCCAGGGTGTGGCCGTGCGATACCGTCCAGGTCATCCGCGTGAACGCCGCCCGGTTGCCGCACATCAACAGGCGGTCGCCGGCCTTCAGCAGCGTCTGCGGTTCGGGCAGCAATAGCCTGTCATTGCGCCGGTGAATGAGCAAGACCAGGGCCTTGAGGCCGCGTTGCCGTTGCCAGGGGTCGCGCAGCAGGTCCTCGATCGTGAACTGCCCCCCCTGTGCCAGATAATCACGCAACCCACCACCGTCGGTCGCCTCCACCGACCACTCGCAGATGTCAGGCACCTCGTCCCGCACCAGCGCCGCGACCCGGCTGGCCAGCTCGCAGGCCCAGCTCTCGTCCTGGTACAGGGCCAGCGACATGAACTCGTACAGCATCGGTGTCCCGAGCAGAACGCGGATCTTGTCCGCAATGATCGCACTCGGGTGCATCACCATATCCGCGCCGACCGCCGCGATGATCTCGCGGTTGTCGTGCTGGTTCTGACGCATGATCACGAAGAGCTTGGAATTCAGCTCCCGCGCGGTCATCACGATCGAGAGGTTGTTGGCGTCGTCGTCGGTCCCGGCGACGAGACCCGCCGCGTGCTCGATCCCGGCCTCCTCGAGCGTGTCGGCCTCGGTGCCGCGGCCGATCACGAATTCGGTGTCGGTCGGCTCCCCGGTGACCTCGGGACGGGCCTCGACCAGCACGACGCGGATGCCCTCGCCCTTCAGGCGCCGGCAGATTGCCTTGCCGAAACGGCCATAGCCACAGACGATCCAGTGGCCATCCTGCGGCGGATAAACGGGCTCGCTCAATACGCTGCCCGAGCGGCCGGTCAGCCAGCGGTGCAACAGGTACAGACAGGGCGCCTGGAACGCGACCGCGAGGTATCCGGCGAAGGTATCGAAGGGATCGACGATGTGGTCCGTGCCGAACGACGCCATGTTGGCCTCGATGTCGTGGGAATCGGCGCGACAGATCACCTTGAGGTCGGGATTGAGCAGCTTCGCGGTGATCGCGATCTTCAGATTCGCCTCGTTGTCATTGGTCAGGGCCACGACGCCGGCACAGGCAGAGTGCTGCAGCCCGGCCTCCTGCAGGTGCCGAGTGACACCCGCATCGCCGTGCAATGCCGGCACGTACTCACGCAGGTCCTGTAACTGGACCATCTTGGTGCGTATCTCGTCGATGTCGATCACGACCGCGTGCTGCCCCCTCTCGGTCAGCGCCTGGACCAGCGCCGTCCCGGTTTCTCCATAGCCGCAGATCAGGTGGAACGGCTCACGCATGCGCCGGATTCGGCGCATGAATCGATACTCCGCCAGCGCCTCCAGGAAGGTGCGATCCTGCACCAGGGCCAGAATGGTACCGAAGGCGTAGATCCAGGCGATGACCGAGGCATATAGCGACAGGCTCACCCAGAGCCGCTGGGTATCGGTGAAGGCGTAAGGTATCTCGCCAAAGCCGATGGTCGTCGCCATGTAGCTGACGAAATAGAACGCGTGAAAGATGCTCATGCGCCAGACGTTGCCGTCGGCATCCAGGCCGGGGATCAGGGTCAGGCCGAGCACCGCGACCGCATAGACCATCAACAGCGTCAGCAGCGGCGGGCGCATCCGGCGGAGTATCAGGAAAACGATGTTTTGCATCCGGCTGCGACCGTCACCCGGCGCCGTCTAGCGACGCAGCATCACGGTCTCGATGATCAGCAGGATGACCGAGATCACGTTGGCCAGCATCGCCCCGCCCGACAGCGACACGATGCTGGCCATCACGACCGGGGACAGCCCGGTGCCGTAAACGTGTTCGGCAAAGGTCCAGACCAGCGCAGCCGCGATCAACTGCAGCATCGCGACCAGGCTGGTGGCGAGGAGCAAGGCGCCCATCTGGCTGCGGTCCCCGAACTTGAGCACCGTCGCGACCAGGTTGACGACCACGACCGCGAACAGCTCGTAGACGTGATGATGCGCGGGATTCTCGATCTCGCCGACGAAAAACCCGAAGTTGAGCGTCAACGCCAGAACGATAAAGAAACCGAATACGACCTTCTCGGGATTCATGCCTGCCCTCAGCTGCCGATGAACCTTGTTGTTGCCTCCCAATTAAAGCACGTCGCGCGTCCCGCTTGAGGCTTTGGACGCGCTACGCCACCCGCTGTGGCAGTTGCTTTCAGTGACAAAGCCGCAGTGCTAGTCTCGGTCTATGCCGCCTTCGCGCCTACCGATGAGCAAAGAACTCGCGCTGATCCTCGGCGCGCTGCTGCTGCTGCTGTTCGTGAGCCCAATGGCGGACTGGTGGGCAAACAGCGGGCTCGGATGGCTCGGCCCCTATGGCTTGTGGCTGCTGGTGATCCTTGGCGCACTGTTCATTCATCGGCGGGACAATTCCGATGGGCCATGAACTCGCGACCCTGTTCGCCGCGGGCTTTGTCTACCTTTCCCTGCTGTTCCTGGTCGCCTACGCGACCGACCGGGGGTACCTGCCGGCGACCTGGGCATCGCACCCGCTCACCTATTCGCTGTCGATCGGCGTCTATGCGACCTCCTGGACCTACTACGGCAGTGTCGGGTTTGCCGCGCACAACGGGCTGCTGTTCCTGACCATCTACATCGGTGCCACGCTCACCTTCGTCCTGAGCCCGCTGCTATTGCGCCCGATTCTGCAGCTCAGCCGCGAGTTCCAGCTCAGCTCGCTGGCCGACTTGCTGGCCTTCCGCTACCGGAGCCAGGGGGCGGGCATACTGGTCACGCTGTTCATGCTGCTCGGCACGCTGCCCTACATCGCGCTGCAGGTCCGTGCGGTGACCGAGTCCCTGAGCGTGCTGAGCAACGAGGTACCGCCCAATACGGTCGCGCTGGTGTTCTGTGCGACGCTGATCCTGTTCGGCGTGCTGTTCGGGGCCCGCCACATCTCGCCGCGCGAGAAACACCGCGGCCTGGTCGTCGCGATCGCGTTCGAGTCGCTGGTCAAGCTGATCGCGCTGCTGCTGATCGGGGGCTATGCGCTGTTCGGGCTGTTCGGCGGCCCGGCCGGGCTCAACGACTGGCTGCGTGCCAACCCGCAGGCACTCGAGGCCTTGTACCGCCCGGTCAACGAGAGTCCCTGGGGCGCATTGGTGTTCCTTTCCTTCGCCGCCGCATTCCTGCTGCCGCGCCAGTTCCACATGCTGTTCGCCGAGAATCTGGATCCGCGTGGGCTGCGCACCGCCACCTGGGCAGTGCCGATGTTTCTGCTGCTGCTGAACCTTTCAATCCCGGTGATCCTCTGGGCCGGTCAGCGCCTTCAGCCCGGGATCGACCCGGACTATTTCGTTCTCGGGATCACGCTGACCCATGGCCCGTCCTGGCTGTCGGTACTGGCGTTCATCGGCGGACTCTCGGCCGCCAGTGCAATGGTCATCGTCACCAGCATTGCGCTGGCCTCGATGAGCCTCAACCACCTGCTGCTGCCGGCCAGCTACCCGGACCCGGCGATGAACCTCTATCGATGGATCCTGTGGGGACGACGCCTGCTGATAGGCCTGATCATCATGGCGGGCTATGGCTTCTATGCGGGCCTGAAGCAGAGCCAGAGCCTGGTCGAGATGGGCCTGATTTCGTTTGTCGCGGTCGCCCAGTTTCTGCCCGGCATCGTCGGCCTGCTGTACTGGCGGCGCGCCACCCGCAGCGGCTTCATGGTCGGCCTGCTCGGCGGGATTTCGGTCTGGTCCGCACTGCTGCTGGCCCCGATACTCCATGCGTCCGGGATCCTGATCACCGACATGGGCGTACCCGAACTGGTGGCGGCGAGTGGGATGGACAAGTGGGGCTTCGCGACCTTCGCGACGCTGACCGTCAACGCGGGCCTGTTCGTGCTGATATCGCTTGTCACCCGGCAGTCGCCAGGCGAACTCGAGGCGGCCCGTGCCTGCTGCGCAGAGACCCTGGTTCCGCTTTCCGGCGTGGTGGTAGCCGGCTCGCCGGGCGAGTTTCGCATGCTGCTGGCCGGCACACTGGGCAAGGAAATGGCAGACCGCGAGGTGGATCAGGCACTGCACGATCTGGACATGCGCCCGACCGAACGCAGCACCACCGAACTGCGACGTCTCCGCGAACGCATCGAGCGCAACCTGTCGGGACTGCTCGGCCCGCAGCTGGCGCATATCATCGTGAACCGGCGCCTCGAACTGGATCCCGAGGCCAAGACCGCATTGGCCGACTCGATGCGTTATGTGGAAGACCGCCTGGAGACATCGCGCTCGCAGTTGCACGGCTCAATGGTGAAATGTCGCTCGACATGGTC
>CBDTXT010000130.1:0-7749 GCA_965364465.1 uncultured Chromatiaceae bacterium | reverse complement strand
GGCAGATTCCCGCGCGGCGGCGCCTCGCCGGCCCGGGCAGTCTGCTGCGGCGCCGCCCGCGGTTGTGGAGGCCCCGGGGCCCGCTGCCCCGGTGGCTCAAACGTCACGCTACCCGCAGCGGCTCGCAGCTACCGAAGAAGTGTCGCTGGCCGCCCCTACGGCCGCAATCGCAGCGGGCACAGACCCTCAGCCCGCGACGCTGCCAACACTGGCCGAAACCGGGCCGGTACCGGCCGACCTCGACGCGGGCATCGACTGGGACAGCTGTCCCACCGCGCCAGGGTTGAGGGCGGGGCGTGTGGTCTCGGACGGCGCATTCGACGAGTCGCTACCGATCGAGGTCAGCGCCGACGGGGCCGTTGCCGAGTTGACACCGGAACGGGCCACTTTCAGTGGCAAGGTTGACCTGACACAGGGCAACATGCGCATGCAGGCCGAGAAGCTGCAACTCGATCGGATCAGCGGCGAGATCAGCGCACAGGGCGATGTGCTGCTGATTCGTCCCGATGTCCGGGTCGCGGGCGAAACCGCGAGCTACAACCTGAACGAAAGGCGCGGCGACGTCGGGCAGGCGAGCTATCGGGTCAGCGCCGCCCGCGCACGCGGCGATGCGGAGCATGCCGAGTTTCTTGGCGACGGCCTCAGCCGCTACCGGGACATCAGCTACACGACCTGTGCGCCGGGTGACGACGCCTGGGTCCTCAACGCCGGCGAGCTCGAGCTCGACCAGAACGAGGGACTCGGCACCGCCCGCCACGCCACGTTGCGGCTCAAGGGCGTGCCGTTGCTGTACGCGCCGACGTTCACCTTCCCGACCGACGACCGTCGGCGCTCCGGCCTGCTGATACCTACGGTTGGGCAGAGTTCGACCAATGGATTCGATGTGAGCGTGCCCTACTATTTCAATCTCGCCGAGAATTACGATCTCACGCTGGCACCCCGACTAATGTCGAAGCGCGGCGCCATGCTCGGCGGCGAGTTCCGCGCACTGACCCCAACGACCGAGGCCACCCTGGAGGCGGAGTTCCTGCCCAACGACCGGATCTACGACGCCGATCGCGGCGCGGCGCGGTTGCGCAGCAGCACCCGGTTCAATGCACGCACCGTGGGCAACCTGCGGATCGGATACGTCTCGGACGATGACTACCTGGACGACCTGGGCAATAGTCTGGCGGCCACCAGCACGAGATACGTGGAGCGCGCCGGCGAGCTGAACTACTACGGGGACACATTCGACGTGCTCGGTCGCCTGCAGTATTACCAAACGATCGACCCGGCAATCCCGCCAAGGGCACGGCCATACAGCCGCCTGCCACAGTTGCTGGTCGACCTGACCGACCCTTACGGCCTTGCCGGAAGCACCTATCACCTGGACGCCGAGTACGTGAATTTCCACCGGGACAACTCTCTGCGCGGTCATCGGGTCAACCTGTTCCCGCGCATCAGTCTGCCACTGCGCGAAACCTGGGGTTTCGTCGAACCGAAGGTCGGCGCCCACTATACGACCTATCGGCTGGACGATCAGCTGGTTGGCCTGGACGACTCGCCGTCTTCTTTCACCGGCCTGTTCAGCCTCGACAGTGGATTGTATTTCGACCGCAGCACAAGCTATTTTGGCAACGCCGCCGCCCAGACGCTGGAACCACGCCTCTACTACCTGTACGTCCCTTACACCGATCAGGACGATCAGCCAGTGTTCGACACGGGCCTGTTCGATTTCAACTTCGACAACCTGTTTCGTGACAACCGCTTCAACGGACCGGATCGATTCGCAGATGCCAACCAGGCGACCCTGGCACTGACCAGCCGCTTCATCGCTGACGCGTCAGGCGCGGAACTGCTTCGTGCGAACATCGGTCAGATCTTTTACTTCCGGGACCGCGAGGTCACATTACCGGGCGAAATCGCCACTACCGATAACCGTTCCTCGCTTGTCGGCGAGCTGGCCGCGGAATTCGGCGCCGGCTGGCGAGCACGCGCCGGCCTGCAGTGGGACCCGCATGCCGATGGCGGCGGAAACACCGAGCAGGCGCTGGCTCAGATCAATTATCGCGACCCAGACCGGCGTACGTTCAACGCGGCCTACCGTCTGCGCGACGGGGTAACCGAGCAGACCGATCTGGCAATTTACTGGCCGATAAACGACGCGTTCAGCGTCATCGGCCGGCATAATTACTCGTTGCAGGAGGACCGGTTGCTCGAGGCACTCGTCGGGGTCGAGTATGGTCGCTGCTGCTGGCGCATCCGGGGGCTGCTCCGTCAATTCGTCAACAGCAGCGGGGACGACACGAACCTGGGTTTCTTCGTCCAGCTCGAGCTGCGCGGTCTGGGCCGCCTGGGCAACGATATCGATGAGGTTTTGGAACGCGGTATCTACGGCTACCGTGAGGATTATTATGACTAGAATCACAATGTTCAGGGTCCTGCTGCCTGTCATCCTGGCCTGCATCCCGGCGTTCGTCATTGCGGCGGAGGACCGCGAGCCGGTGTTGATCGACCGCATCATCGCGGTCGTCGGCGAGGACGTCGTGATGCTCAGCGAGCTGCGCGTTGAGTCGAGGAAGATTGCGCAGCGTCTCGACCAGCAGGGTGTTTCGCCGATGCCGAGCGCCACGGCGATCCAGCAACAGGCATTCGAAAAGCTGGTAATGAACAAGCTGCAGCTGGCCGAGGCGGCGCGCATCGGGATCGAGGCGGACGAAGAGACGCTGTCTCGCGCGATCGCGTCGATCGCCGAGAACAATCAGCTGAGCGTGCCAGAGCTGCGCGCCGCGCTCGAGGCCGAGGGTATCGATTTCGATGCCTTCCGGCTCTCGATGCGTGACGAGATCGTGATCCGGCGCCTGCGCAGCCGGGAGGTGACCAACCGAATCCAGGTGACCAAGTCCGAGATCGACAGCTACCTCGAGCGCAGCGGGGGCGCGGACGGTCGGCAGGCAGTCTATCTGCTGTACATTTTGATCGCGACGCCGGACGGGGCCTCGCCAGAGCAACGCGAGGAGGCACGGGTAAGGGCCACGCAGGTGGTCGACAAACTGCGGGGTGGCGCGGACTTCCGCCAACTGGCGCAACAGGTGTCGGACAGCAGCAACGCGTTGGAGGGGGGCGACCTCGGCTGGATTCAGATCGATCGCGTACCGCCGGCGTTGCAGACCTATGTCGCCACGATGAACAAGGGCGAGACCCGCGGACCGATCGCAGCCGGGCTCGGCTTCCACATCATTCAACTGGCCGACGTCCGCTATGGCAACTCCAACATCGTGCGCCAGACGCATGCCCGCCACATTCTGATCCGTACCAACGAGGTTACCTCGGACCAGGACGCGCGGCGCCGCCTGCTGCAGCTGCGCGAACGAATCGTCAATGGCGACGACTTCGATACCCTCGCCCGCGCCAATTCCGATGACAAGGCTTCGGCGATCAAAGGCGGCGACCTCGGCTGGACCAATCCCGGAGACATGGTGCCCGACTTCGAGGCAGCGATGGACATGCTGCAGGCCGGCGAGGTCAGTGAGCCGTTCAGGACCGAGTTCGGCTGGCATATCGTCCAGGTCATAGAGCGGCGCGAGTACGATGCGACCGACGAGACCCGACGTGACCGGGCACTTCAGGCGGTGCGCGAGGAAAAGGCCGAAGAGGCGCTGGAGGCCTATCTGCGCAAGCTGCGCGACGAGGCATACATCGAGTTGCGCCTCGACGACATGGACAGCTGATTTGGCGCATCCCATACTGGTCATCACGCCCGGCGAGCCAGCCGGCATCGGGCCGGACCTGAGCGTACAAATCGCCCAACAGGCTTGGCCGGTGCCGCTCGTTGCGATCGCCGATCCCCAGTTGCTGTCGAGCCGTGCCGCCGAACTCGGACTCGTGCTCGACATTTGCCCGGTCGGGAGCACGCCGCCGGACGTTCCAGCGGCCGCCGGCACTCTCTATGTCAATCCTGTACCGCTACGTGCACCGAGCCGCTGCGGCCATCTCGACCCGCGCAACGCGGGCTATGTGCTGGACACCCTGGACCGCGCCGTGGCCGGTTGCCTGGAAGGCCGCTACGCGGCACTGGTGACCGGGCCCGTGCACAAGGGGGTGATCAACGACGCCGGCATCGCGTTCACCGGCCACACCGAGTTCCTGGCCCAACGCACCGGCGGCCACCCGGTAATGATGCTTGGCTGCCCGGATCTTCGGGTCGCCCTGGCGACAACGCACCTGCCGTTGCGCAGTGTGGCCGACGCGATCACGCCGGCGCTGCTGGAGCAGGTACTGCATGTCCTCGACCAGGACCTGCGCTGCCGATTCGGTATCCGGCAGCCGCAGATACTGGTCTGCGGCCTGAATCCGCATGCCGGGGAGGACGGACACCTCGGCCGTGAGGAAATCGACGTGATCGAACCGGTACTGGAACGCCTGCGCACGCAGGGGCTGCACCTTGAAGGGCCGCTGCCGGCGGACACGCTGTTCTCCGAGGCCAACCTGGCGCGGGCCGACGCGGTCCTGGCCATGTATCACGATCAGGGCCTCCCGATACTCAAACACCTCGGCTTCGGCAGGGCCGTGAACACCACGCTCGGGCTGCCGATCGTGCGTACCTCTGTCGACCACGGCACCGCGCTCGATCTCGCGGGAACGGGCCGCGCGGATTGCGGCAGCTTGCGCGCAGCGATCGGTCAGGCCCTGTCGATGACCGGCTGAACGGTTCGGCGGCGGACCCCGGAGTCAGCTGACGGCGGTCTCGATCCTGGCCTTGACCTGCAATGCCACCTCGAGCGCACGCAGACCGACGCGGCCCCCAACCAACGGCGCCTCGCCGTCCCTGACCGCGCGGACAAAGGCATCGATCTCTGCATCGAGCGGTTTAACGGGCTCAATCGCGATACGCTCCGTGACGATCTCCGGCCAACGCTCATCCGGCCTCGCCTGCGGGTAAGCGACGTCAAGCCGCTGCTCGATGAAATCCAGCGACTGATAGCGATGATGCTGGAAGACACGGATCCGGCGCATCTTTTCTCGCGAGACCCGGCTGGCGATCACGTTGGCCACCGCGCCGTTTTCGAACTCGATGCGGGCATTGGCGATGTCGATATGGTCGGTCAATACCGCGGCCCCGGCAGCAGAGATGTGCGAAATCTCCGCGCCCATCAAAGACAGTACGATGTCGATGTCGTGGATCATCAGATCGGATATCACGTCGACATCGGTTGCACGGGCAACAAACGGACTCATGCGATGCGCCTCGATGAAACGCGGCCCATCGATCCGTTCCGCGAGCGCCATCACCCCGGCGTTGAAGCGTTCGAGGTGCCCGATCTGCAGAATGACATCGGCGCGATCGGCGGCCGCAACGATCTCGGCACCCTCCGCGACGGTCGTGGCGATCGGCTTTTCCAGCAGCACGTGGATACCACGATCGAGAAACTGCCGCGCCACCGGCAGGTGCACCGTGGTGGGGACGACGATGCTTACCGCATCGACCTGGTCCAGGAGATCGGCCGCCTCGGTGTACGGTGTACAGCCCGCCTCGGCGGCGACCGCTGCCGCGCGCTGCGGATCCGAGTCGACCACACCGACCAGATCGACATCTGGATGTCGCGCATAGATCAGGGCGTGAAAACGGCCAAGATAGCCGACACCCACTACTCCAACGCTCAGGTGTTTTGGCACGGTGCTGTCCTTTGGTCGGCGCGATCGCGCACGAGCCTAGCACAGCGGGTCAGCGCCGCATATCACCCGTCATGCAGGGATAATTGCAGACAGTTTCGGACTTGAGCCTGACCTGTCCGTCGGTAGCCGAGGCCTGCGCCTGGATTCCGATGGTTACCGTCAACGCGAGCACCACGGCCAGGACGAGAAGCCCAAAGGGGTCCGCCCTACCGGAGGCTCGGGATACAGACATGCGCATCGCATTACCCTCCGTTCGTCTTGTACGTCAAACCTGGCCGGTCGTCGTGTGGCAGCATCCCGCCCGCGCCAGAAAAACCGCGGAAGCGGCGCGACAGCGCATAGTCGCACCTGCAGCAGTGCATAAGCATGCCATTCCTATTTATCCGCATTGCTGGTTTCTCCGGTCGCGCCCGCGGCCTTGAGCGTCTCGACGATCGCATCGTGCCCACTGACTTCTGCGCGACTCAATGCAGTCTTCCCGGTCGAATCCTTGAGATTCACGTCGGCCCCCGCTACCAGCAGCAGGTCGACGAGTTCCTTGTGGCCCAGCGCGCTGGCCGCCATCAGCGCGCTCGTGCCGCTGCCGTCGACCGCGTTGACGTCTGCCCCGGCGGCCAGAAGCACCAGCGCGGTGCGTCGGTTGCCGTTGAACCCGGCCACGACAAGCACCGGCCGGCCTGTGGCGTTCTTGGTGTTGGCATCGACCCCCTGTACCAACAGGTCGCGCACCTCCGATGTCCGGCCGGCCGTGGCCGCCGCTACCAGCCGCACGTCCGCCTCCATTGCGAACACCGGTGCCGGCGCCATGAGCCAAACGCCGAGCAAGAGCCAACTGACATTGCGCACTCGCACTTCTCCAGGTCCTCGAGAGATCGCGATCTCCAATCACACATGAGCGACTCTCAGTGACTATGTCGGCAAGATTGGCGATGCCTGTAATTCCCTTGCTTTTCATTCCCCCTGACAGTAGCTTCCTACACAAGCAGACCGGAGTCAGGCGCATGAACCAACAAGACATCCACAGCATCGAGGTCGGCGTCGAGACCTCATATGTAGACGAGCAGTCCGACCCGGACGCAGACCGTTATGTGTTCGCCTACACGATCACGATCAGCAACAAGGGCAACTCGCCGGCCAAACTGATAAACCGCCACTGGCTGATCACCGATGCGAACGGCAAGGTTCAGGAGGTGCGCGGTGAGGGCGTCGTCGGCGAGCAGCCCTATCTGCGTCCCGGCGAGGTGTTTCGCTATACCAGCGGCACCGTCATCGAAACCCCGGTGGGGACGATGGAGGGCGAGTACGAAATGATGGCGGACAATGGTGACGCATTCATGGCGCCGGTCGACCGATTCTCACTCGCGGTGCCACGCGTGCTGCACTAGCGCCCACCTGAGCCAGCTTCGCCGGGAACCCGCATTGGCCGTTTACGCCATTGGTGACATCCAGGGCTGCTACGATGAACTGCGGCGCGCGCTCGACGCGATCGACTTCGATGCTGCCATTGATCGGCTCTGGTGTGTTGGAGACCTGGTCAATCGCGGCCCCGACTCGCTGGGGGTGCTACGTTACGTCCACGGACTGGGCGAGGCCGCCGTCTGCGTACTGGGCAACCATGACCTGCATCTGCTGGCGCTCGCCGCTGGTAACGGAAACCCCAAGGACGACCCCAGCCTGGCGGCGGTGATGAAAGCGCCGGACAGCGACGAACTGCTCGACTGGCTGCGCCGGCGGCCGCTGCTGCATTGCGATGCCGACCTGGACTTCATGATGCTGCACGCCGGCCTGCCGCCGCAGTGGGATGCGCCGACCGCGATCGCCTGTGCGCGGGAAGTGGAGGATGTGCTGCGCGGTGACGGGCACCGCGACTACTTCATGCACATGTATGGCAACAAGCCAAACCGTTGGGACCCGGAACTCCGCGGCATGGCGCGCTGGCGGTTCATAACCAACTGCCTGACAAGACTGCGCTTCTGTGGCGAGGACGGCCGCCTTGCACTGAAGGAGAAGGGGCCGCCAGGCAGTCAGGCCGCAGGCCGCCTGCCCTGGTTCGAGCACCCGCAGCGCGCCAGTCGCAATCAACGCATCGTT
>CBDTXT010000129.1:0-7816 GCA_965364465.1 uncultured Chromatiaceae bacterium | reverse complement strand
CGGCGCCTCCAACAACGGGATGAGCAACTCCTTTCCCAAGGTCTCGCCCGACGGTAAGTGGATCGTCTACGTGCAGAGCAAGAACGGACTGCTGATGCGGCCGGACGGCAAGCGGTGGAGCGTGCCCGGCGCCGGCGGTACGCCGCGACTGATGCGCTGCAACACGCCGCTGATGAACTCCTGGCACAGTTTCTCGCCTAACGGCCGCTGGATGGGCGTCGCGTCGCGCCTGGCCCGGCCGGCGCCACCGCACCCCGGATTGCATCGTGATCTGCCCGGACGGGCCATTGCCTGATGGCGTTGCCCGCCCCGGTCGCACAACCCCTTGCCTGGAGCGTCGTCGCTGGGTCCTGGGGGATCACGCCTTCTTTAACAAACCGACGACGAACAGCAGTACCGCGGCGCCCACGGTGGCCGTGACTATCGAGCCGATCAGGCCGCCGGTGCTGATGCCGAGCAGCCCGAACAGGAATCCGCCGATGACTGCGCCGATGACGCCCACCACGATATTGCCGAGCAGACCGAAGCCGCCACCCTTTATCAGGGTTCCCGCCAGCCAGCCGGCGACCGCGCCGATGATCAGAAAGATGATGAGAGCCTGGATATCCATTGTTCTTTTTCCTTGTTGCCGGTTGATTGAAGATGGCGAAGGGGCCGCTCGGCTGCGGCATCCATGCCGAATCGGAGGCGCTGAATCGACCGGCTTTCCTGGATTGCCGCTCAGATACGATGACGTCCGAAGGCATGATTGTAACCGAATCGCGTCGGGTTGCACTTGGCCTTGGCTGCTGAGTCGTAGTGGCAGCCGACTCCGGCCGCCCGAAGCATCGCAGCCGGAGAGGAGATAGGCTCCGCTTTCGCCCCGCCGTGACGCTGAATCGGCTGGCACCTTGGACTTCGACACCATCGGCCGGGACCCTTCGAGCACCCCGGGGCGGCGGCACAGCAGTCTATGCTGGCGATGAGGCCTCGCCCCAACGGTGGCATCACTGCGTGCGCTACCGGGCGGTAAAGACGACAATGCACCAACTGTGTCGGAGACATACCTCGCGATGACCGAAGAAAATCACGCTGATCAAGCATCGACCGAGCAGCTGCGCGAGCTGACACCACTCGAGGCGCGGGTGCTGGGTAGCCTGATGGAGAAGCAGCGGACGACACCCGACGCCTATCCGCTGACCCTCAATGCACTGGTCCAGGCCTGCACGCAGAAGACCAGCCGTAACCCGGTGATGCGTCTCGAGGTCGGCGAGGTCGGGCACGCGGTCAACGCGCTACGCGACCGTGGCCTGATCCATGCCAGTCTGTCGGGACGCGCTGAGCGCTACGATCACAAAATGGCGTCCAACTATCGGCTCAACCGCCAGGAGCAGGCCCTGCTTTGTTCGCTGATGTTGCGTGGCCCACAGACCGAGGGAGAGCTGCGTTCCAACACCGCGCGCATGGCGGAGTTTCCGGACCTGTCCGCGGTCGCCGATACGCTTGCAGGCCTGGCGGCGCGCGAGCCGCCGCTGGTCACCCGGCTGCCGCGCCTGCCCGGCAAACGCGAGGAGCGCTTCGGTCAACTGCTGTGTGGCGAAATAGACCAGCAAATGTTCGCCGGCGCGCCGGCGGCGACCGAGTCGCCGGCGCATCACGGCCGGGTCGCGGAGCTGGAGGCACAACTCGCCGACCTGCGTGTGGAACTCGACCTGTTGTGGCGCCTGACTGGCCTGGAGGGGCAGCGACCGAAAAAACCTTGAGTCACTATAAATTTTCATAGGTAGAAAGTGATTTCACAATACGGAAGAACGCGTTCGCCAGATCCCGGAGCGGTGACTCAGCCGGTCGGTGCCCGACAAAACTCTCTCTTTACAAATCAGTTGGATATAAGGGAACCGCCGTTGTACATCCAGCGATTTCGGTGCCACGGAACACGGCTTTGCTGCCGCGTGACCGCGGGTGGACAAGCGCAAAAACCTTGATAGTCTCTAGGCCTTTCTTCAAGGCCGCTCGGCTCGCCCCGACTCGCGTCGGTTCCCGGGCCGTGACCGCGTCGAGCGGCTGGCGGGCCTGTGCGACGGCTGCCGGATGCCGGGCGATGAACCGGCGAGGCCATTGAGATCGTATAAAGGGAGCAATGGAATAGATGACGCAGTGGGTTCGATTCGAACACGACGGTGCCGAACATCTGGGCTCGCTGTCCGGGGACGCGATCGAGGTCTGTGCAGGTGACCTGTTCGATGCGCCTCGGCCGACCGGCCGACGGCTGTCGCTGGCCGACGTCCGCCTGCTGGCACCGGTGCGCCCGGGAAAGATGGTCGCGATCTGGAACAATCTGCGCACCGCGGCGGCCAAGCATGGCTGGGAGGCGCCGGTGGAACCCCTGTATGTCCTCAAGCCGTCCACTTGCTGCATCGGCCACGGCGAGGCGATACGGCGCCCGGCCGGCTATGACGGGCGCATCGTCTTCGAAGGGGAGCTCGGCGTCGTCATCGGACGACGATGCAGCGCCGTGTCGGAGACCGAGGCGGCCGATTGCATATTCGGTTTCACCTGTGTCAACGACGTCACCGCACTGCAGCTCATCGAGGCCGACCCGTCCTTCGCGCAATGGACGCGTGCCAAGGGCTTCGACACCTTCGGCGTGCTCGGGCCCGTGGTGGCCACTGGCCTCGACCCGGCACAGTTGACCGTCAGGACGACGCTGAACGGGCGCGAGCGACAGAACTATCCGGTAGCCGACATGTTCTTTGGTCCGACGGCACTGGTCAGCCATCTGTCCAGGAACATGACGCTGGAGCCGGGCGACGTGATCGCTTGCGGGACCTCGCTCGGGGTCGCTCCGATGAAGACCGGCCAGCGGGTCGAGGTGAACATCGACGGGATCGGGACATTGTCCAATCCCTTCGAGTGAGGCCGCGCGGAATCCAGGCAACGAGACCGGAGGAGTATCGTTCGACACGAATGCGTCCAGCGCATCGCCGCTGACCCCTACAAGCCGTCGGCGGTATGTGAGCGGACCGATGGCGCCGGCAACGCGGTAAGAGATGACGGCGACGGCGATGCCGGGGATCGTTGCGCAGGAACAACAACAATTCACCACGGGGTGCTGTCGGCCATCAGGGCCAGGCCCCTCAATCCAAGAAAGGAGAAGACATGCAACTCCATACCTACGGGCGGCTTGCGGCCCTGTCGGCGGCCCTGTGCGCAGGTGCAGCCCTTCACACGACGGCGCTGGCCGCCGATTGGGAGCCACGTAAACCGGTAGAGTTCGTCATCATGGCCGGGCCAGGTGGCGGTGCGGACAAGATGGCGCGACTGATGCAGAGTGTCATTGAAAAGAACGACCTGGCAGCCAAGCCCTTCGTCCCGGTCAACAAGGCCGGCGGCTCGGGCGCCGAGGCCCTGGTCCACCTGAACAAGAAGAAGGGCGACGACCATATCGTGATGGTCACGCTCAACAGCTTCTACACGACGCCGATTCGACAGCCCGCGTTGGGCGTCGATATCGGCACCTTCACGCCGATCGGGCGCATGGCCGAGGACACCTTCGTGCTGTGGGTGAACGAGGCGGCTGGCATTACGACGCTCGACCAGTTCACCGAGGCCGCAAAAACGGCGGGCAGGGACTGGGTGATGGGCGGCACCGGGCGTGCCCAGGAAGACGAACTGCTGACCCGCTGGCTGAACAAGACCTTTGCGCTGGATATGAGCTACGTGCCCTTCAAGGGGGGCGGTGACGTGGCCAAGCAGCTCGCCGGCCAACACATCAATTCGAGCGTCAACAACCCCTCGGAGGCACTCGGCTTCTACGAGGCGGGAACCGCGGTGCCGATCGCGGCGTTCACACCCGAACGCCTGGGGCAGTTCCCGGACACGCCGACCTTCACGGAGTTGGGTCACGAATACAGCTACTTCATGCAGCGCAGCGTGGTCGGACCGCCGGGCATGAGCGACGAGGCGGCGGCCTATTACCGTGACCTGTTCGCCAAGGTCTACGAGACACCGGAATGGCAGGACTACATGAAGTCGAAGAGTCTGCGGGGTGACTTCATTACCGGTGACGAGCTTGCGGCCTACTGGGAAGAGCAGCGTGCGTTGCACGAGAAGCTGCTGAAGGACATCGGCGACAACTGATCCCACCGATCAGGCGGACAGCGGCAGGAGGACCGAGCCGGATGCGGAGAGCAGAGTTGATCATGGCCCTGGTGATGGCGGTATTTTCCGGCTACCTGATATTCAAGTCGGCCGAGCTGCCGGTCGGCTGGGTGCCGCGGCGCGGACCTGGTGCCGGTGCCTTCCCGTTCTGGCTGTCGGTCGGGATGCTGATCTGCTGCCTCTGGATCATCGTGCGCTGGATAAGGCGCACGTCGCCGCTGTCCGTCTCGGTGGAATCCTATATGGACTCGCGCGCCCTGGTGCTGTTCCTCCAGGGCGCCGGTTCCCTCGCCGTAATGATCGCGCTGATCCACTGGGTCGGCGTCTACGGGGCGATACCCCCGTTCCTGATCTACTACGTCCGCGTGCTGGGTGGTCATTCCTGGCGCAAGACGCTGATGATCGCGCTGCTGACACCGGTGTTGACCTTCCTGTTCTTCGAGGTGGCGCTGAAGATCACGTTGCCCAAGGGATATACGGAGCCGCTGTTCTATCCGATTTTTGATCTCTTGTACTGAATGCATTCCAGCCATGATGGTCTGCGCTCGCCGCACCGGGAACGGTCCGGTGCGTCGACCAAGGGCTCGCGGGCCGAGCCAAAACGGTGGGTAGGGCAGGGTGCGTCACGGGTGTGCCGGCCACTGCTCCGATAGCGAACTTCGAGAAGGGTAGACCCGATGGATATCTTGAGCCTGCTGGCGGACGGCTTTCTGATCGCACTGCAACCGATGAACCTCGTGCTGGTCGTGCTCGGTTGCGCGCTCGGCCTGTTCATCGGCGCCATGCCCGGGCTCGGGTCGGTGAACGGCGTCGCGATCCTGCTGCCGATGACCTTCCTGGTGCCGCCCACCTCGGCCATCATTTTTATGGGCGCGATCTACTATGGCGCGATGTACGGTGGCGCCATCTCGTCGATTCTGCTGGGCATACCCGGCGCGTCCACCGCGGTCGCGACCACCTTCGACGGCCGTCCGATGGCGCTGTCCGGACGGGCCGACGAGGCGTTGATCTCGGCCGCCGTCGCTTCGTTCGTCGGCGGTACCCTGTCGATCATCCTGTTCACCGGTTTTGCGCCGCCGTTGGCCGACGTGGCGCTGGCGTTCGGGGCCCCGGAGGAATTCGCGCTGATGCTGCTCGCCTTTGCGACCTTCATCGGCCTGGGTGGCGACGATATACCCAAGACCTTTTTTTCGATCTTCCTCGGGCTCGTGTTGAGCACCGTCGGTCTCGACATCGTGAGCGGCGAACCGCGGCTGATCTTCGGCGACATCCCTGGCTTCATGCACGGTATCAACTTCCTGGTCCTGGCCATCGGCATCTACGGTATCGGCGAGATGTTGTGGACCATCGAGTCCAGCCGCGGCGAGTTCAACGTGTCCCAGGCCAAGGTTTCGCTGCGACGCATCGGAGAGACGCTGAAGGGCCTGGTCAAGAGCCTGAAGACGATGTTCTTCAGTTCTTTTCTGGGTTACTTCGTCGGCATCCTGCCGGCCGCGGGTGCGACGCCGGGGTCGCTGATGGCCTATGGCATGGCCAAGACCATGTCGAAGGACCCGGAAAGCTACGGCAAGGGGAATGTCGACGGCGTGGTCGCTCCGGAGTCCGCGAACAATGCCGCGAGCACGGGCTCCATGCTGCCGATGCTGACATTGGGCATCCCGGGCTCGCCGACCACCGCGATCCTGCTCGGTGGCATGGTCATCTGGGGACTCGAGCCCGGTCCGCGGCTGTTCGTCGACAACCAGGAATTCGTCTGGGGGCTGATCGCCAGCCTCTACGTCGCCAACCTGGTCGCGGTCCTGGTGAACATTGCGTTCATCCCGATGTTCGTCCGGGTGCTCAAGCTGCCGTTCACGATCCTGGTACCGATCATTTTCATCCTCTGCGTGGTCGGCGGTTTCGCGCCGACGCAGGACATGCACGATGTCTGGCTGATGTTCCTGTTCGGTGTGGTCGGGTACCTGTTGCGCAAACTGGATTACCCGATGGCGCCCGCGGTCCTGGCCATCGTGCTGGGGCCGTTGGCGGAGACCTCGATGCGCCAGTCGCTGCTGCTGTCGCAGGGTGACCCGAGCATCTTTGTGTCGCGGCCGATCTCGGGCATGATCCTTGCCATCGCGGCGGTGCTGTTCCTGCTGCCAGTGATCAAATGGTTGAGGCAGCGGGGCGCCGGGTCGTGAGGCGTGACGGCCTGCGGCGGCGGGCTGCGCGCACCGCCCGCCGCCGAACATGAAAACACCGATTGCCCGGCGGCCCGTCCGCCGGCCGAAGCATTGAATCGATTCCACCGGAGAAACCACTCATGGCCGAAGCCACCACCGTTTTCGAACTCCTTGCCAACGGCGACAGCGACGCGCCGGCCATCCTGGCGCCGGCGCGCCCGTCGCTGACCTTCGCGGGTCTGCGCGAGCAGGCGGAGCAGACCGTCTCCGCGTTGAATGCGCGAGGCATCGGTCGCAACGATCGGGTGGCCATCGTGCTGCCCAACGGTGCCGAAATGGCCACCGCGTTCGTCTGCCTGGCCTGTGGTGCGACCACGGCGCCGCTGAATCCCGCCTATCGCCAGGAAGAGTTCGAATTCTATCTTTCCGACCTGCAGGCCAAGGCGCTGGTCGTCGAGCGTGGCAGCGAATCACCGGCGGTCGCCGCTGCGACCAAGCTCGGGATACCGGTGCTGGCGATCGTCGCGGGCGAGGCGGCCGGTACCTTCGGTCTCGAAGGCGAGGCCGGGGGCGACTCCGCCGCGGCCGGCGGCATGGCGCAAGCGGACGACGTGGCCCTGGTGCTGCATACCTCGGGTACCACCTCGCGGCCGAAGATCGTCCCGCTGACGCACCGCAACCTGTGCGCGTCGTCGCGCAACATCAGCACGACCCTCGCGCTGACCCCGGCGGACCGCTGCATGAACGTGATGCCGCTGTTTCACATCCACGGCCTGATGGCCGCGATCCTGTCCTCGCTGCGGGTCGGCGCCAGCGTATTCTGCACGCCCGGTTTCAATGCGCTGAAGTTCTTCGCCTGGCTCGACGAGGCCAAGCCGACCTGGTACACGGCGGTGCCGACGATGCACCAGGCCATCCTGCCGCGCGCCGCCCGCAGCAAGGACATCGTCGATGCCGCCAAGCTGCGCTTCATCCGTTCCTCGTCCTCTTCGCTGCCGCCGCAGGTGATGCAGGCACTGGAGGAGACCTTCGGCGCCCCGGTGGTCGAGGCCTACGCGATGACCGAAGCGGCCCACCAGATGACCTCGAACCCGCTGCCGCCGCGGCCACGCAAGCCGGGTACGGTCGGCGTCGCGGCCGGACCCGAGGTCGCGATCATGAGCGAACAGGGTGAGCTGCTGCCCAAGGGCTCGCTCGGCGAGATCGTGATCCGCGGCGAGAACGTGACCCCTGGTTATGAGAACAACCCGAAGGCGAACGCCGAAAACTTCACCAACGGCTGGTTCCGGACCGGTGATCAAGGCGTGATGGATGACGAGGGCTATCTGACCATTACCGGGCGTCTGAAGGAGATCATCAACCGCGGCGGTGAAAAGATCTCGCCGCGCGAGGTCGATGACGTGATCATGGACCACCCGGCGGTGCAGCAGGTCGTGACCTTTGCGATGCCGCACCCCAAGCTCGGCGAGGACGTGGCTACGGCGGTCGTGCTGCGCGAAGGTGAGCAGATCGTT